>DASWYF010000009.1 GCA_036405135.1 Verrucomicrobiia bacterium
ATTGCAAATCTGCCGCAGGACTTCCAGTTTCGAACGGTGCTGGTTTGAGTGCTTTTTTGTTTTCACCTGCTCCGTGTGGCGCAGTCAAAATCCTCAGACCAGCATTTTCTGCTTCTACTCCTGTGGTTTGCTACTGATTCACAATGTTAAAAACAGCAAAGGATTGACGGGCACCAAAGGTAGAAATCCGTTAGACGATTTCACAATTGAAGTGGAAGACCCGATTTTTGGTGCTTGGGGCACAAAGTACCAGAAGCCATTATCTAGCATTTTCCCAGCATACGATTGGGTATACGACAATGGCAGAAAAAACATGCCATCTTGGATTGAAGAGGCTGCAAAAATTGCCGGCCGTTAGCTGTTTTCCCGAGACAATTGCACTTTTTAACAAGAGCAAACGTTATGTCAGAATTAAAAAAAAGCGTATTTCTCAGAGATTTTTCTAAAGCTGTAATCAACAATGAAGCTGCTTTGTTCATTGGCGCTGGAATGTCAGCGGGTGCTGGATTTGTTGATTGGCGTGGGCTACTTAGGGATATCGCCTCAGATTTGGAACTTCAAGTCGATGATGAGCATGACTTGATTGCTCTCGCACAGTACGAATACAACAGAAATCAGAATCGCGGGCGGCTTAACAATAAAATCATAGAAGAGTTTCGCGATCGGGCCACAGCCTCGGAAAATCATCGTTGGATAGCCAGACTCCCCATCGATACCGTTTGGACGACCAATTATGACAAATTGCTAGAAAACTCGTACGAAAGCGTCTCCAAGGTAGTCGATGTTAAGCACTCTGTTGCAGACCTTCTTCACCGCACACCGTATTCTGATGTTACGATACTCAAAATGCACGGCGACGTGGACCATGCTGACGAGGCAGTATTAATTAAAGATGATTACGAAAGATACGAGACCAAACGAGGGCTGTTCACCAATCGCCTGCAAGGGGATTTGACTTGGAAGCATTTTCTATTTTTAGGATACAGCTTCAATGACCCTAATATTGACTATGTTTTCAGCCGTCTCCGTTGTCTCTTGGAAGCAAATGCAAAAAACCAACCGCCTAGATATTGCATATTAAGAAAACCGCAACCACCCAAAAAAGGGGGTAAAGGTTACGCGAAACTCAAGACTCAGTATGAGAGGGACAAAAACCACTTACCCCATAGAATTACCGATTTGGCTCGTTTTAATATCGATGTTGTCCTGATTGATGACTATGCGGAAATCGGAGAAATTCTAAAGGAACTGGCACTACGAGTTTCCTCTAAAAACATTCTGATATCGGGAAGCGTTGTTGATTACGGAACTATCAGCCGAGATAAATTTGACCAATTCTGCCGGAAGCTTGGATCTCAAATCATAGCAAGGGGTAACAATCTTGTTTCGGGCTTTGGGGTCGGAGTTGCTGATTCTTGCATAGTTGGCGCTCACGAGCAAACGCGAAGGGAGAAAACGGGCCGAGCGGGACAACGTCTATGGCTTCACCCATTTCCTCAAGAATTCAAGAATCAATCCGAGCGCAAACAGTTCTATTCAGAAATACGCAAAGAGTTAGTTCAAGAATCCGGGGTTACAATCTTCATAGCCGGAAACAAGATAGACAGGACTACAAAAAAAATCGTCATTTCAGACGGAGTGCTCGAAGAATTTTCACAAGCAAAGGACAACTCTCACATTCTCATTCCAGTTCCAGCAACAGGCGGAGCATCTTTAAAAATCTGGAACACCATGCGGCCCAATTTAAAAGATTATTTTGGTAAAGCAGATGTTCGAAAAGAGTTCGAAACTTTGGCCAATCCAAAGGAAACAGAAGATAAATGGATAGAGGCAATTTTTTCCATTATCCAAAAAGCGCGGAAGGAGTAGGTCATGGCATTTTTCACAGAAAACGAACTAAGAGGCTATGCAAGAGATCAACGTTTTCGAACGTTTGCCCATGTCAAAGAAGCTCGAGAACAGGCAACAGTCTCAATCTTTCTTTCGCACAGCCATAAGGATAAAGATTTAGTTTTGGGACTCATCGCCTATTTCGAAAAACTCGGAATCAAAATTTACGTAGACTGGAACGACAAGGAAATGCCTCGGGTAACCAACCGAGAGACAGCTGATAAAATCAAACAGAAGATTGCTGAAAACAACGCCTTTATGGTTTTAGCAACGCCGAATGCTATCGAATCAAAATGGGTTCCTTGGGAAGTAGGCATTGCAGATCAAGTTAAAGGCGAGCTGAAAGTAGTGGTAATCCCGGTCGCTGACTCCTCGGGACGATATGTTGGAGCCGAGTACCTCCAACTGTATCAGCGCGTTGAGGAAGCACAGTCGGGAGGATATGGAGTTTTCCGACCTGAAGGAAAAGGACACTTAATGGACTTTTACCTCAAGATGGTCGGCTTCATGGGGTCATCTTGATTCGACAAATATGAGTAAGGGGTGGTGCTCACTCCAAGCCAAGCTTCAAAAATATTCATTCGCAATTTATTGGGGCGCAATTTGTTGCGTTGGGGAGCCGATTTTCGGTGATTTTTTGATGGATAAATTGACGGTGGTTTGATACGGTTTGCAGTGCTGACAACTCGTTGTTGGTAAAGGAAGGGCTGCAAGCCGATTAAAGTGGTTTCGGGTTTCTAGGTTCGAGTTTCGAGTCTGGAAAAATGAGACCCACGAAAGGCTGAAATCCCCGCTGAATGGTTCATTGGAATCGTTTTGGCAATCCTTATGGAATCATCAGGGTCGGGGATTTGGCAACGGCGGAGCGGCAGCTCCGCCCTACCTGGTTTTCGATCTTAGGATATGTGGGTGGATCGGGCGCTGGATCAGGGCTCGTAAGCCGGAGGGGGAACGGGACGTCGGTGGGCGTAGGAGTTTATGTCTCACCGGGGAATCCCTAGGTCGAAGTTCGACTTCCTTATTAATTTAAGGGGAGAACGAAATTCGGCCATGGTACTCACTGCGGAACCGGCCGGGTGCTGATTGGCGTCAAGAGTCTGGCCTCCCTATTAGGAGGGGGCATAGATCAGATACATTCACAGGGGTCGGGTGGTTTCATTGCTCTTTGACATAGTTCCTTTTGAGGAATGCTGAATTAAGAAGGCGGAATGAAGAAATGGGGGCACCCCTCATCCTCAATCCTTCTCCCCTCCGAGAGGAGAAGGAAGATAGGGAGGTGCGCTCGTAAGCTCACCAAGCATTCTTTAGCTGCATTTCTTTGTGGAGTGGCTGGCGAGGGTCGCGAGCCGGGAGGTGTGGACTGGTTGCTAGAGTGCCGCAGGACAGGATGCAATCGAGATGAGGGAGCACTGAACGGATCGGATGGAAGGCCACTTTGAGGGGAATTTACGATTTACGAAGGACGATTTACGAGGTTGTGAATTGTTTCTGGTTTCTGGTTTCTGGTTTTGAGTTTCGGGTCGTATGGTTTTGGAGCCGGCTGGTGCTTAAAGAATAGGACGAATAGGTCTAATGGGGCTGATAGGACTTATGAGGCTACAGAAACATCCAGAGTGGGAGGTTTGGCTTCGCAAGGAAGGGGCGGCCGTCGGTTGCACCGATGGCCACCAGACACTCAGCCCTACCTTTCCACGAGTTTGAGCCTCCTTACGTCGGCTGCTACTGTTTGAGCAAGGAGGAAGGTTAGAGCCTCGTCACCTCGGCGGCTACGATTGGCTGGTTGACCGCTTGCATTATCCGGCCCACGCGGTAGTCTGCGGGAACTTGTTTGATTCATTTGTTTATGGAACTGAGTAACGACGAAATTAAGCGGTATTCCCGGCACTTGATCCTGCCGGAAGTGGGGTTGGCCGGGCAGAAGAAGATCAAGGGCACCAGCGTGTTATGCATCGGTGCGGGTGGTCTCGGCTCGCCGATCGCCATGTATCTGGCGGCAGCGGGCGTGGGCAAGATCGGCCTGGTGGATTTCGATACGGTGGATTTCTCGAATCTCCAGCGGCAGATCATCCACGGAACGGAGGACGTGGGCCGGCATAAGGGGGAATCCGCCCGGGATACGATCCGAAGCATCAATCCGAATGTGGAGGTGGTGCTGCATAGCGTGCGCCTCAGCAGCGAGAACGCGATGGAGATCATCAAGCCGTATGACATCGTGGTGGATGGCACGGATAATTTCCCGACTCGTTACCTGACGAATGACGCGTGTGTGCTGCTCAAGAAGCCGAATGTTTACGGATCGATCTTCCGGTTCGAGGGTCAGGCGAGTGTGTTCGCGCCGCATTTGGGCGGACCGTGCTATCGCTGTCTGTATCCGGAACCGCCGCCGCCGGGCATGGTGCCGAGTTGCGCCGAGGGTGGTGTGCTGGGCGTGCTGCCGGGTATCATCGGTTGCATCCAGACGAACGAGATCTTGAAGCTGGCCTTGGGCAAGGGTAATCCCTTGATCAATCGCTTGCTGCTCTTCAATGCGTTGGACATGAAGTTCAAGGAGTTGAAGTTGCGTCGTGATCCGGCGTGCCCGATCTGCGGTGATAACGCGACGATCAAGGAGTTGATCGATTACGAGGTGTTCTGCGGCATCCCGACGCAGCCGGAGAATCCGTCTGCAAATCCCGATGAGGTGGATGTGCACGAGATGAAGAAGGCGCTGGATAACCCGAGCCTCAACATCAAGGTCATCGATGTGCGGGATGCGGATGAGTACGAGATCGCGCATATCAAGGGCGTGCCCCTGCTGCCGCTGGGCGAGCTGCCACAGCGCTTCACGGAGCTGGACCCGAACCAGCAGTATTACATCCATTGCAAGATGGGCGGTCGCTCGATGAAGGCGTTGAAGTTCCTGCGCGAGCAGGGTTTCAAATATATCAAGAGCGTGAAGGGCGGCATCAACGCGTGGTCGGATGAGATCGATTCCAACGTGGCGAAATATTGATAAATGAGCGAGAAGCAAGATAAGCGGAATCAGAACCTGGGCGTGCGCCGCCGGGCGAGACAGCGCGCGGTGCAGTTCCTGTTCCAGCACGACATGAACCCGCCGGAGAATATGCAGGCGGCACTGGACTTCTTGTTCAGCAGCCAGCATCCGGAAGCGGTGACGGAGGATAAATCCGGTCAGGCGCGTTGGGGCGAGGAACCGGAAACTCCTGTGGCAGCGGGTGATGAAGCGGCGTTGCGCCTCTTCGCGGAACCGTTGATCAAAGGTGTGCTGGAGAATCGCGAGAAGCTGGATGAGGAGATCAAGAAGCACGCGAAGAATTGGGACATTCATCGCATGGCGGTGGTGGACCGGAATATCTTGCGCCTGGCCATTTACGAGATGCGTCACCGAGACGATATTCCTCCGGTAGTCAGCATCAATGAAGCGGTGGAGATCGCGAAGTTGTTCTCCACGGATGATAGCGGCCGTTTCGTGAACGGCATCTTGGACAAGGTGCGTCAGGAGTTGATGCGCCCTGCCCGCACAGTGAAGTAAATCATGTTTGCCGATCTGCATCTCCACACCAGTTTTTCTGACGGAACGTATTCGCCAGAGGAGCTGACCATGGAGGGCAAGCGCTTCAATCTCTCGGTCCTCTCGCTCACGGATCATGACACGATGGAAGGGTGCGAACGCATGGCCGCAGCCTGCTCGAAGCAAGGCATCGAATTCGTGCCGGGCAGCGAACTGACCGCGGAGCAGGATGATTACGAACTGCACTTGCTCGGCTACTACCTGGATACGAGCAACGTGAAGCTCACCACGGCGCTTGCGGCCTTCCAGGCAGCGCGGCAGGAACGCATCCGCGAGATGGTGGAGCGCATCAAGAAATTGGGCATACCCATCGAGCCAGAGGATGTGTTCCGCATAGCGAGTTGCCAATCGCCGGGGCGTCCGCATGTGGGCCGGGTGCTGGTGGAAAAAGGCGTTTGCAAGACGATGGATGAGGCGTTCGAGCGGTTCTTGAAAAAAGGACGTGCGGGTTGGGTGCCGAAATTCCGCATCTCCGCGCCGGACGCAATCAAGCTCATCCACCAATCCGGCGGCGTGGCGGTGATGGCGCATCCGGGATTGAACCGCAGCGATGACATGATCCCCGAGCTTGTCGAAGCAGGCATGGACGGCATCGAGTGTTTTCACACGAAGCATTCCACCGCGGTGAGCCAGCATTACCTGATGATGGCCGAGCAGAAGGATCTGCTGATCACGGGTGGCTCGGATTGTCACGGCATGAACAAAGGCAAACCGCTCATCGGCTCCATCCGCCTGCCCTACAGCAACGTGGTGAAATTGCGCGAGCGCGCGGCCTTGAACAAGGCGCGTTACGGCCAGCCACCGGCGAATCCGTCGGTGAATTAGTGATTTAGCGAAGAGAGATTTTTCATGGGATTTTTTCAACGACTCAAAGAGGGCCTTAAGAAAACCAGCGACAAGCTGGTGCACGAGATCAAGCGCATCGTCACGGGTTCACCAAAGCTGACCGCCAGCACCGTCGAAGAACTGGAAGCCGCCCTGCTCTCCGCCGACTTCGGCGTGCCGATGACGAATCAAATCCTCGCTGCCGTGCGGAAGGCCTACGAATCGCAAGGTGGACAGGGACTCGACGTGAGCAAGATCGCGGCACAAGAGGTCGAGAAATCTCTCGGTGAAGGCCAGCGCGAAATCAAAACGCAAGCGAACGGCGTGACGGTCATCGCCGTCGTAGGCGTGAACGGCACGGGCAAGACGACGACCACCGCGAAACTCGCGAAACGTTTCCATGATGAAGGGCACGCCGTGGTCATGGCCGCGTGCGATACGTTCCGCGCAGCAGCTATCGAACAATTGAAGCTCTGGGGCACGAGACTGAATGCACCGGTGATCGCAGGCGCATACAACGCGGACCCAGCTGCCGTCGCGCACGATGCCGTCGCCGCTGCCACATCGCGCAACGCCAAGTATCTGCTCGTGGACACCGCTGGTCGCCTGCACACGAAGAATAATTTGATGAAGGAACTGCAAAAGGTTCACCGCGTCATCGACAAGCAACTTCCCGGCGCACCCCACGAAGTCCTGCTCGTGCTCGATGCCACCACCGGCATGAACGCGCTGAATCAAGCGAAAGAATTTCACAAGGCTGTGAACCTCACGGGCCTCGTCATCACGAAGCTCGACGGCACCAGCAAGGGCGGCATGGTCGTAGCGATCCAAAAGGAACTCGGCATCCCCGTGAAGTTCATCGGTGTCGGCGAACAGGCGGATGATCTGCAACCGTTCGAGCCGAAGGAATTTGCGAAGGCCTTGTTCGGGGAATAGTGGTTTGCTCCACAAACAATCGTCCGTTAATTTTCTCATATGAAACGGACAACAAGAAGACAAACTAAGTTTCTTGTTACTGCCCCCGAGCAAGCTGACGAAGATATCGCTGATGTCATCACATATCTCTCTTCCAAGCCCTTAGTGGAGCAAGAGATAGCGGCGGGTGAGTTTTCGACTTTGGCTGAGTATAAAAGTAAACTCATGTCCAACAAGAAAACTAAATCGACTGATGGCCGGCACATGCACGAGGCTCTCCGCCTCGCCCGCAAAGCCACCGGGGCCACCTCCCCCAACCCGCTCGTCGGCGCCGTCATCGTGAAGAACGGCAAAGTGATCGGACGCGGCTACCACCATCGTGCCGGTCAACCTCACGCCGAAATCGAAGCCCTGCGCGATGCCGAAAAACACGGCGAATCTACTAAAGACGCCACCATCTACGTCACCCTCGAACCCTGCTGCACCCACGGTCGCACCCCGCCCTGCTCTGATGCGCTGATCAAAGCGGGCATCAAGCATGTCGTTGTCGCCGCCACTGATCCGAACCCTGCACATGCCGGACGCGCCTTCAAACTCCTGCGCGCCGCCGGCATTCAAGTGACTGAAGGCATTCTTGCAAGCGAAGCCACCGAGCTGAATCGCATTTTCAATCATTGGATCATCCATCGCACCCCGCTCATCACGCTGAAAGCCGCGATGACACTCGATGGCAAAACCGCCACCGCAGATGGCGAATCCAAATGGATTACCAGCGAAGCCGCTCGCAATCACGCCATGAAATTGCGTGCGGAACATGATGCCATCCTCGTCGGCGTGAACACGATCATCGCCGATGACCCCAGCCTGACCATCCGTCTCGCCAAAGGCAAAGCACCCGACAAGCTCCACGGCTTCCGTCGCATCATCCTGGATCCTCAAGCCCGCACGCCGCACACCGCGAAAGTCGTCACGGATGGTCAAAAGCACCTGACCACTATCGTCGTCACGAAAGCCGCGCCTGCTAAACGTATTGAAGCCCTCGCGAAACAAGTCCGCGTCATTACCGCCCCCATCACTAAACAAGGTGTAAACCTCCGCTGGCTCTTGAAGAAACTCGGCAAAGAAGAAATCACCTCACTACTCATCGAAGGCGGCGGCGAAACTGTCGCGAAGTTTGCCGAGCAACGTCTCGCCCATCGCATCGCCTTCTTCTACGCACCAAAAATCTTGGGTGGAAAAACTGCACGCAAAGGTGTCGCTGGAGCCGGTGCGACCAACTGGACCGAAGTGTTGAAGCTAAAAAATATTCAGTGGCGAAAATTGTCCCCAGACTTGTTGCTTACCGCCGATGTGGCAGACTGACGCCGTCATATGTTTACCGGCATCGTAGAAGAGACAGGCGTGGTGAAGGCGATCAAGCCCGGTGCGAAATCCATCGCGCTCACCGTTGAGACCCGCGTCTGCGGCAGTGATCTGCAGCTCGGCGACAGCCTTGCTGTAAACGGTTGCTGTCTCACCGCCGTAAAACTTAGCGGCCCGAAAACGCGTCGCCTCGTGCAAATGGACCTCCTGCAAGAAACTTGGACGCGCACGAATCTCCAGCACACAAAAGTCGGTGGCGTTGTAAATCTCGAACGCGCCCTTGCTGCGAATGGCCGTCTCGGCGGCCATTTCGTCAGCGGTCACATCGACGGCCTTGGCACGATCAAGCGCTGGGAAAAGAGCGGTTCAGATTTCGTCATCGAGATCGAAGCGCCACAGGATATCCTTCGCTACATGGTTTTCAAAGGCTCCATCGCCGTCGATGGCATCAGCCTAACCGTCGCTGAAGTGAAGAAAAAGAGCTTCGTCATCTGGATCATCCCGCACACGCACGAGGTCACCGCCTTGCGCGAACGCAAAGTGGGTGATCAAGTCAATCTTGAAGCAGACCTTCTCGCTAAGTACGTCGAGAAATTTACTGTCACCAAATAGTTACATTTCGGGCTTCACCCCATCTTGTTCCCGCTGCGAACCAGATGTATCCTTCTTGCAGATGAGTAAAGCATTCACTCGTGAAGATGACAGCATCGCCGAAGAACCGATCCGGCGACCTGCATCCTCCTTGCCCAATGGCGCCAAGAATTACATCACGCCCAAGGGTGAACAAAACATGCGCGCCGAACTAGCGCGTCTCATCGAAGTTGAGCGCCCGACTGCGGCTTCTCTGCCGGATGAAGAAGAGTCCGCTCGCGAACTCCAACTCCTCGACGCCCGCATCAACCACCTGCAATCGAGCTTGGAAACCGCTGTCGTGATCCAACCTCCCGCTCCCCCTCACGAACAAGTCCTCTTCGGAGCTACCGTCACTGTCCGTGATCAGTTCGGCGAATCCCGCTATCGCATTGTCGGAGTGGATGAAACCGATCTCGATAACGACGAAGTCAGTTGGATGTCCCCTATCGCCAAAGCCCTCTTAAACGCCAAGCTCGGCCAGCGTGTGAAATTCAGCTTCCCTGCCGGTGAAGACATCTTGGAGATCATCGACATCTCCTACTGAGAGATTCTGCCTTACTCAGGCGGCTTTTCCGGTGTCTTCGCGATAAGATCACTCCGCTGCTTAAGCAAGGTATCCACCGTGAACTTGTTCACATAATACGTGTATCCCTCGAACTGCTTCTCCTGCTTCAGTTTCTCAGCAAGCTTGCTCGAACGATCCGTAAATTCCTTGTCCAGCTTCGCCTTATCCTCCGCCTTCTCATCCTTGCCCACCATTCTTTCTTTCGCCAAGTTCGCATTCACCAGCAACTTCATATGATAACCCTCCGGCGACTCAGTCGGCGCCAGCGTCAGCTCATACTTGAAACCTTCAAACGTCTCGATCGTCGCTTTGATCGGATTCTTCAACTCCATATTTTCCGTCAACACATCGCTGAACGCCGCTGATGACAGCAAGTGATTAAACGCTCCCGTTGACGCCACATCCATTTTCTCCGCTTCTTTGATCCCCTCGAGCTTCCACTCACCCGCCTCTGTTTCGCGATAGATGCTCCACGCTGCTGTTCCATTCGTGGAAACACTCACCGTCTTGATCTTCTCGATCTTGAAGAACTCCTTCGCCAGCCACTCGGATGCCTTTGGCGCGATATCATCGAAGCTCTCCGACACCAGCGCGAGCGACTCCAGCTTTCCCGGGATCATCAGATAACGCCCGTCCGCAAAACTTCCGCCACCGAACTGCGCGTTGCCTTCCTTCATATGCTTCTTGCCCAGCAACACCGCTCCGAGCGTCTTGCCACCAGCGCCCTTGAACTCCACCAACGTGCCGGACTTGTCACCCTTGCCTGGCTCCAGCAATTCCAGCCGTCCCAGTTGCGATTCACCCACCGTCGGTTGCTGCACTGGTTTCAGATCCCATACTTTCCTGAGCAAATCACCGATTTCCGTGAAGTTCGCTGGATAATGACCGCGCTCTTTCACCGTCCAGCGCTCCTCTTTCTTGATTAAGGTAAGTGAACCCTCCTTGTCCTTGATCACGATCTCCGTCACATCGTTCAGCGGAAAATCTTTGAAGATGGTTCCGCTCATTGCCTTCTCCGGCGATTTCCACGTCGTCGCATTGCGATTGCTCAATACAAACGCCAACCCGCCGATCACCGCGACCAGCACCACCAATACTATGAATTGTTTCCGGTTCATCTTGCTGCCGTACGTTTCCGTTTGATTAAGAACAATCCGATGCCGAACAGCGCCACCAGCGCAGGCATCCCCGCGATATTTCCGAGCTTCAATTTGAATTGCAGCGCATCGATATCCTTCCGCAACTTCTTCCGCTCTTCCTTGAGTTGCTTGTTCACTTCGGATTCCTTTTTGCGGAATTCTTTGATCTCCTGCTGCTGCTCAGGAGACATGATCAGACGCTGACCTTTCTCCTTCTGCTGCTGCAATTCGCTCAGGCGTTTCTGCGTTTCCGCCAGGCTGCCTTCCAGCTCCTTGATCTTGCTCTGGAAACGCTCGTTCGCATCCGCTTCCATCTTGGTCATCACCGTGAATGGCCGGCTCTGGCTCGCGCGACTCCGCACATGGATCAGGCTGCTGTCCCCAGCGAATTGCTCCACCATGTTCTGGAAGAAACCCAAGTTCCCGCTCACCGGTGTCACGATGCGTTGCCCGAAAAAGTTCTGCACCTGCACGCAGAATTGATCATATAGCCAATCCACATCCGCCACGATGATCACTGCATTGTCCGATTTTCCTTCCTTCAGCGATTCCGCAGACTTGCTCTCAGCTTTCTTCTCAGCATCAGGGCCGGCTTCTGCTGGCGCATCCTTCGGTTTGCCATCCGGGAATGCCGTCTTGAACTTGCCCGTCAATCGCACCGCCAACGGCAATTCTTTTCCGCCCGATTTGAACTCCTTCACGATATTCTCACCAGACATCTGCGCGATGAATCCTTCCACCATCTGCGAATTAGAGGAACTCTTCACCAACACAGTCTGTTGCAGACCCATTGCTGGCGTACCACCGATCGCGCCAGCGAACGGCACCAGCAAGTTATCCACCGAGCTCGTGATCACATCATCCTTGTTCAAGGCTTCCTCCAATAGCGATAACACTGCCGGATTTGTCTGCGGCTGACCACCCCGCCCGCCCAGTTGCGTCGGGTAATTCATATCCGCAATCACTTTGCCGGACTCCATCGTGATGCCCCATGCCGCGAAAAGCTTATCCAGCGAGGAATTCCCCGGCATGCTGCCCATCATCGGATTGCTGCCGCCTTGGCTGTCCATCACCGCATTCGGGTCCACCAGCACGATCAACTTGCCACCGCGCAAAACATATTGGTCGATCTCATATTGCGTCTTGTCCGGCAGATTCTTCGGGTGCAGCACCACCAGCACCTTGAATTTCTTCTCATCGATCTGCTCTACCGATGGCTCCACCTGTTGCACGTTGAAGTCCTGCTTCAACTCACTGATCAGCACCCACGGATCCTGCCCGCGCTGTCCCATCTGCGCCATCATCGGATTCATCGGTATGCCGAATATCGGCAGGCTCGTCATGATGCCAACAGTCGGCTTCTCTTCCGTCAACACTCCGGCGATCGCTCGTGACAGATCATACTCCAAAAGCCTTTCCCGATCCGGCATCAGGAACGGCAACGCCACCTTCTGTCCCACGAACTCGATCGCCAATCCGAGGAACACCTTGTCGCCCGTCTGGAGCATCTGGCCTTCCACCCCATCCAGTACGGCTGAATCTTCCGCATCCGAATCCGGCTTCGGATCCAATTTTTTGACGATAAGTTTCTTGCCCGCCACCTGTTGATATTCTGCCAGCAGATCCTCCACCCGTTGTGCGTAGGCCTTCAGCACCATCGGCATCTCCTTCTCGCCGCGCGTGCAGTAAAAACGGATCTCCACCTGCCCATCGATCTTGCCGAGGATTTCTTTGCTGCCTTGGGACAGCGTATAAAGTTTCTCCTTCGTCAGGTCGATGCGTTGCTTGCCCAATCCCGCGATGTAATTCAGCGCCACCAGGATGACGAACATCGCCGCCACACCGGCCACCGAGAAAAGCATTGTTTCGAGCTTCTTATTTTTCATACGCCTCCTTTTAGCCCGCTCGTTGACTCCGGATGATCACGCCTGTGGTGAACAGCGAGAACCCGATCACCGAGAAGAAGAACAGCACATCCCGTGAATCGATCACGCCCCGTTGCAGGCTTTCGAAATGCGGCATCACACTGAAGGCCGCGACCGTCTCCACCAACCAGTTCGGCGCACCCACGCCGATGAAGAAATTCGTTACCGGCGGCCATCCCGCCAAAATCATGAACAGACAGATCACCACCGACAGGATGAAACTCACCACCTGATTCCGCGTGATCGCCGATGTCATGCACCCCACCGCCAGATAAGCTCCCGCCATCAGCAATCCCCCCAGATAACCGCAGAAGATTACTCCATTATCCGGTGATCCGAGATAATTCACCGTCCACACCACCGGGAATGTCAGCCCCAGCGCCAATCCCAGAAAGGCCCACGATGCGAGGAATTTCCCCACGATCGCCTGCCATGCCGTGATCGGCATCGTCAGCAAAAGCTCAATTGTGCCTAATCGCCGCTCCTCCGCCCACAATCCCATCGCCACCGCTGGTACCAAGATCAGGAAGAACCATGGCAACCACATGAAGAACGAACTCAGCACCGCCTCCCGCCGTTCAAAGAATCCGCCGATCATGAACGTGAAAAATCCTGTCAGCAGAAGGAAGATCACGATGAACACATATGCCACCGGCGAGCTGAAATACGCACTCAACTCCCGCTTAGTGATTGTCCAGATATGTCGCCAGGCCGAATTCATTTCGCACCGCCTTTCACCGTATCCGGCAGCGTGATACTGCGGAACACCTCATCCAATCGTCCTTCCTCCGTATGCAATTCTTCCATCTTCCAATTCTCCTTCACCACCAGCTCAGCCACACTCCGTGCCAGCGCACCATTCGCGCCTCCATCCTTCGCCTGCACGCGCACTTCCACCACCGGACCATCCTCACGCAAGAGCACCGTCTTCCGCGCAATCGGCAATCCCGAAAGCTTCTGCGTCACCACACCGGAAGCAGCTCCCTGCACGCGCAACCTTACCGAACCCGCCACCTCCGATTTCGCCTTAAGTTCCGCTGGAGTTCCATTCGCCACGATCTGCCCGCGATCAATGATCACCGCCCGCGAGCAAACCGCCTCCACTTCCTCAAGGATGTGCGTCGAGAAAATGATCGCCTTCTTCTCACCCATGCGCCGGATCAGATTCCGCACCTCATGCTTCTGATTCGGATCCAAGCCATCCGTGGGTTCATCCAAAATCAAAACGTCCGGATCATGGATGATCGACTGCGCGAAACACGTGCGATGCAAGTAACCCTTGGACAGCGTCTCAATGCTTTGATGCAGCACATTCTCCAGGAAACACATCTCCACCACCCGATGCACCGCCTTCTTCCGCGCGTCCCCGTTGAACCCCCGTATCTCCGCCGCAAAATTCAGGAACCCATACACCGTCATGTCCGTATAGGCCGGCGCATTCTCCGGCAGATACCCGATCAATTTCTTCGCCGGAATGGGATTCTCCACCATGTCAAAGCCGCCCACCGTCACCTTCCCCCCGCTCGGCGGCACGAAGCCCGTCACCATCCGCATCGTCGTGGACTTCCCCGCCCCGTTTGGCCCCAAGAAGCCCAACACCTCGCCGCGCTCCACCGTGAACGAGATTCCGTTCACCGCCCGCTTCGGCCCAAAATTCTTCACTAAATCTTCGACGCGTATCATGTCGTTTACGATTTCCCTATTTAGCTGTCAGCCAGCCTATTGGGCAATAGCTGCCACGCTTTATTACGCTTGCTGAAAAAAGACAATTTACCCGCCCCCATGTTCAAGAAAATTTTTAGAGATGGTGAGTCATAGCGGCTTGCCCCGATTCGGTATCGGGGCCGCTTTGCCCAAACTTTGGCCTTCACCACCGACCTCCCAAATTGAACCGTCCACTCAAAGATACCATTCACCCTGTCATTCACCTGACCATTCCTGACTTTGATGACTCGTGAAGAATGCCCAACATGTTGGGTGAAGGTTCCAAATGCGTTCGCCTACTCCCTGCTTTTCTAAAAATCTCCACACTCATATCTCTTCCTCCTTTATCCCACGACACACCTCATCCGTGTCGTAACTTTTCATTCATCGGGTAAGCAGAACTCAGAATTTACTTCTGCCACCTCCTATTTGCTGACAACGACCGCCAGCAATGAAAACAATACTAAAACCTCACAAGAAAACCACCATTTTTCACTAAAATTTGTCATAAAATTCCAACCTTCTCCCCCTCAAGAACATCCAAGAATCCCAATCCACGTAACTCGCATTTTTAAAATCAATTCCTCTGCTGCTTCTTCTCCGCGCACTCCGTGTCTCCGTGGTGAATATCCCTATCCTGTCCCACCTGTTAATCCTGTCAAAAAACCTCCATTCGCTTACCCCCATTCGGTATTCCCATCTGTGTGATCAGTGTTTCATCTGTGGCTAAAATCTCCGACCACTGAAAACTTGAAACTCATTCCACGAAACCTGACATTAAACCAGAAACTCCCCTGATACCCGCACATCGTATGAACACACCAAAAGACCCCAAGAGCTACGACTTCGGTGATAATCAGCATTACGCGTCTTTAGCTACTCACCTGCATGATACCAAGCAGCCCGACGCCCTCCAGCAACTCCACGATTACACGACTGCGTCCAATGCTGCCCGCTATTATCTAGAACTCGCAAATACGTTGGCCGTTTTGCAGCGCCTGCGAGAGGGACGCACCGAGCAGGCATACAAACTACTGGAAGGCCGGCTGGACTCTCACCTCCTCAGCTTCGTCTCAAACTACCGTCAACTCCCCGCCTCAGTCCGGGCCAATCAGCCGGGTATGACTATGCTTCAACACACCAAAGACTACCGCGCCAAGTTCCCCTACAAGGAAGACCACCCGATCATCGATGAAGCCGTAGCAAACGCCTTCAAATTTTTAGATGAGCAGAAGTGAACAGATGCCTGACCATGCGCCTTCTCTTCGCCACTCTGCTGACGTTTGTGCTTGTCGGATGCTCTCACCGGCCAGCAACCAGCAGTGCCGAACTGGCCGACTTCATTGCTGAATTAAAACGCGATATCCCCATCCGGGCAGGCATGACGATTGAACAGGTCAAAAGTTTCATCACGGAGAATAACCAGAGAATTCGCGACAGCGAACCGAAGTGGTCCGGGAAATTTGAGCCTCCGATCTATTCACGACCTGAACTTCATCTCTACATTTTCTTGGACATGAGCAACCCGACCTCACCATCAGATCGACGTTCACTGACATATCTCGCCAACGGGCGGTACCAATTCTGGATGGACATGGCCATCCATGATGGGCGCATTAAAAATATCTATATAGCTCCCGGAAACCTGAGCCATATTTCACTTCCAGCGTTTCTCTACGACGGAGCAGGAGAACACATCGGCATGCTTGCAGATCAAAAGCAGTGAGCGCCATGCAACCTCCCGTGTAGCTTTCTTACATTTGTAACCATGCACCACCCCGCTGACCACCTCCTCCCCCGCCCATTCCCCAACGGCACCCTCCGCCGCCTGCGTCATTCCGACCTCCGCGCATTTCAGGCTTACCGCAACACCCCCGGGCTCAATCGCTATCAAGGCTGGTCTCCCATGAGCGAGACTGATGCGTTGGTCTTTCTGACCGAGATGGAAACCACCGCCTTCTTCCAACCCGGCCAATGGATTCAGCTAGGTATTGCCGATCCTCACACAGATGCCCTCCTCGGCGACATCGGCCTCCACCTCTCCAGCAACAGCCAGACCGGCGAAGTCGGCTTCACCCTTGCCCCCTCAGCCCAAGGCCGCGGCATCGCCACCAACGCCGTGCGCGAAGCCATCCAACTCTTTTTCACCGCCACTCCGGCCTCACAAATCCTCGGCATCACCGACGCCCGCAACACCCCCAGCATCCGCCTCCTCAATCGCCTGAACTTCAAACACACCGAAACCCGCCCAGCAATATTTCGCGATGAACAATGCACCGAACAGGTCTTTATACTATCAAGATGCGACAGCCAGAAGCTGTCATGAACTTTGAATAAAATAAGCGGGTGAAAAAGTTCGAGGATATAGCACCCTCGCCCCTCGGAGGGGAGAGGGCCGGGGTGAGGGGTGCCAACGTTTTCGTCAATAAACACAGTCTGATTCTGAAAAGGATTACCCCTCCACATTGGTCATTGCTCATTCCTTCGTCATTCGAGCTTCGTCATTGGTCATTCTTCATCCGTACATATCCTGTTCCATCAGTGGCTAAAGAACTTCCCTGAGTGAAAATGTTATAACTCCTCCAACCTCACCACCGCCTCCCCCTTCACCCAACCCGTCCGCCCCTGACCATCCCGCACCTGCCACCACGCGTCCTTCTGATCCGTGACGACCACCTCCGCCCCATCCGGCAATGTGAACGCGCTCTGCGAATCCTCCAACGGTCCGAAGCGCACCACCGCCTCCTTCACCTTCACCACCGCCGCCTTCTGCCCATACGTTCCCTGCCAAGCCGTCGCCCCCGCCACCCCCCCTAGCACGACAGTGAATAACGCGATCACAAACGCCGGCTTCAACCCCGTCCGCCAAGCCGGTTTCATCATCCGTATGATTCCCAATATCGCCAACACCCACACCGCTCCGCCCGTGATCCAAGCCCACTCCCGCAAACTCGTCTGCTGACACCACGCCTGCCAGATCGACACCGGCCTGCCCGATCTCACCCCCGCCGACTCCTGCACAAACCGCAGATTCGCCTTCAAGTCCGCATCACGCGGCGTGATCCGCTGTGCCAGCCGATAACTCGCCACCGCCTCACCCACACGCCCCGCCTTGTAATACGCATTCCCCAGATTGAAATAAACCGCCGCCGAAGCCTCCCCCGCCTTCACCATCTCCCGATACGCCGCGATCGCCTCCGCGTATTTCCCCTGCTCATAAAACTTATTCGCCGCATCAAATTTCCCCTCAGCCTCTCCCGCCAAACCCGTAAACGGCGCCCCCAACAAGCAGCCGAGCAATAGCAGCCACCAAATCGTGCTCGTCCTCGCTCCCTCCCTCTGGACGTTGAACGTTGAGCGTTGAACGTTGGAAGTTTCTCTCTTCCCCCATTCGATGTTCGATGTTTTCACGCTTTCACCTCCCTCAACTCCCCAAAAACCCTCCGCCCCTTCTCCACCAGCGCATCCAGCTTCGCCACATCCGATACCGGAGCATACCGCGCCTGATTGCACGCCTGGAACAACTCATGCAACTCGCTGCGCAAACCCGCATCCACTTTGCCCAACCGCTCATCCACCACTGACTCCGTTATCGCCGAGGCAGGCATATCCAGCCGCTCACCCAATCGCTCCTGCAACAGCTTCGTCAGCAGATCAAAAAACTCTTTGCTCTTCCCCGCCGATGCCAATTCACCCAGCTGCGCCAGTCCCGCCGCCTCACCCTGCGCCACCGCCTTCGCCCGGAGAGCCCGTGGATCACGTCCCGCCCGTTCCGTTTGTCTCCTCCAGAACACCAGCCACGCCCAAGCCAGCAGCGGCAACAGACTCATCACCCAAAAGACCGGCTTCACCACCACCGGATTTGAAACATTCGCCAACGTCCCGAAGTGCGGTTTGATATGCAGGATGTCCTTCACCACCGCCTGCTCTTCCGTTTTCGCAATCATATTGCCAGAAGCCACCGTCGGCTGCACTGGCGCTCCACTGCTCGCCCGCACCTTCAACGGCACCGCAGGCACCACCACCGTCTGATACTTCTTCACCTCCGTGTCAAAATATGCGAACGAGATCGCCGGTATCTCCTTCACATCCGCATTCTCAGGCACCACCACGATCTCAAATCGTTTCACCCCTTGGATGCCCAGATCATCCTGCGCCTTGAATTCGCTGTTCGGTGGATAAATTTTGAAATCACGCCAATCATCCATCTTCGGCAACTGCACCGCATCCCACGCACCCGTGCCCGTGATCTCCGCCTGCAAAATGATCGGGTCGCCCACCGCCACATCATTCTTCGTCGCCACCGCGCGAAAACTGAACTGGCCGATTGCTCCGTTGAAACTCGCAGGTTTTCCCTCCTCCGGCAGCGGCCACACCTTCAGGTTCATCACTTCGCTCTTCACCTTCACCGGCTGGGAACGATAACTCTGTATCAACCGCCCAAATACCGGATCAGGCTCTTGCACCGGGATCTGTATCTCCAGATCCGATTCCGCCGGTCCCAATGGGACATCCCCCGTTTTCAACGCCTTTGCCACATAACGGAAGACATGCTGCTGATATGTTCCATTGGGAAGACGTACCCGCCCCTGCGTATGCTGCGGCGGTGAACTCAAAGAGAACCCATCCGCTTTGACCTGCGGGATCTCCCCCCGCGCCGTCTGGAAATAAAGCCGGACCTCGAGAGGAAAAACCTCGCCCGCAAACACCTCCGGCTTGGGAACATTCAATTGCATGAACGCCGCCTTGTTCATCTCTTCCGCCGTCGGCTTCCGTGCCGCCGTCACTTTGAACTTCACCGGCTGTGATTGATGCACCTTGCCCCCCGATTTCACCTTCACCGGCCCGATCAGGAAATCACCTTCCCGGCTCGCTCTCACCGTGTAACCGATGTTGATCTTCACAGACCTCACACCATTGATGATATTCATGCTCTGGCTGGCCGTCGTCTGTGCAAATCCCAGTCCGTCCACTGGCGGAATCTCCGGATAAGAATTCAGATCCGTCCCATCGATGGAAACCGTCAACGTCGCCGTCTCCCCCATCGCTATGCTCGACCGGTCCAGCGACACCTGCACCTGCGCCATCAGCAACCACGGCATAATTAGAATCGCCGTCAGCAGGCCAACCTTCACAGATCGTTGTATAAAAACTCGATGCATCACCAATCCTTGAAAATCTTGGGCTTTGCCTTGCCATCCTTCGGCGGTGGCTGGAATATCAACGCCCGTTCCTGGCTCTTCAAGTCGTCCAGCAACTGCATCGCCTGCTCCTTCGTCATTTCTCCATTGCCTTGCGCCATCCTGGGCTGGCCGTTCTCGTCCGGTTCCGGCTGTTTGCCATCCTTCTTGTCATCCCCCTGTTTCTTCTGATCCTGATCGGCCTGCTGTTTATCCTGCTTTTTGGACTCATCCCCGGTATTCTGCTTGTCCTCATTCTTGGCCTGATCCTGTTTCTCGCCGCCCTGCTGTTTCTCTTCTTCGTTCTTCTGGCTCTGTTTATCCTGCTTCTTCTGCTCGTCTTTGTTTTGCTGGTTCTCCTGCTTGTTGTCCTGTTTCTGTTTTTGATCCTGCTTTTGCTTCTCGTCCCGGTTCTCCTTCTGGTCCTGATTCTTGTCATCAGGGTTTTGCTCTTTCTGTTGCTCCTGCTGTTTCTTCAATTCCTCCAGCTTCCGCCTTACCAGATCACGGTTGAACTTTGCATCCGCATCCTCCGGGTTCAATTTCAACGCCCGCTCATAATCGTTGATCGCCGATTCCCACATCTGCTGTTTGTCCTCCGCTCCCCCGCTCTTCTCACCCTGCCGGTAGCGCACGTTGCCGCGATTGTAGTAAGCATCCCGTTGCAGATTCAGATCCGGCGTCCGCAAAGCCTCATTGAACCGGTTTACCGCCGTGTCCAGATCATCCGCCCGATACGCCGCATTGCCCGCATTATAATGCAACCTCGCATCGTTCGGCCTCTCCTTCAGCAACCGTTGATACTCCTCCAGCGCCGCCTTGTATTCCCCTGCTTCAAATGACCTCTTTGCTCCTGCCGGTGATGCTGAAACCACAGGCGTCATCAGGCAAAACATCAAAGCCGCCAGGACCGCCACTCGCGGCCCTGACTTGCTGCTTTTTACTAGAACCGCTCCGGCAGCTTCATTCTTCACCGCCACTCCCTGCAACAGCCACTCCGCGATCAACAACACGATGACGATCCCCAACGGCCACTGATACCGCTCCTGAAAACGCTGCACAAACCTGGAGCTGGACTCCGATTTCGGCAACGCCGCCAAACCCTGCTCATATAAAGTCTCCATCGTCTTCGCCCCCGTCAGCGGCAGGTAAAAGCCATTGCCCGCCGTGGCGATTTCGCGCAGCAGATTCTCATTCAACTTCGAGCGCACGATGTTCCCCTCCTCATCCCTTACATATTCCTGCCGTCCCCGTTCATCGCGATAGCTCAACAGCTCTCCATTCGGCGTGCCCACCCCGATCGTATAAATCTTGAAACCCGCTTTCGCAGCTTCCTTCGCCGCCTCGATCGCCCCCTCCTCATGATCTTCACCATCGGTCATCAGGATGAGCACCTTGTGATTGTCCTCATCCTTCTTGAACGCATCCATCGCCGTCCGCACTGCTTCCGCCATGGAACTGCCGCCCTGAGGGATCACCCCCGTATCGACCGCCGCCAGACTCATCCGGAACGCCTCATCATCAAACGTCAACGGACACTGCAGGAACGCACTCCCCGCAAAAGCCACCAGCCCCAGCCGGTCCGTCTTCGCCACCCGCATCAGGTCGATGCATGCCAGCCGCGCCCGCTCGATGCGCGTGGGCGGCACATCCGGTGCCAGCATGCTGCGGCTCGTATCCACCGCCACCACCACATCCAGTCCGCGCTGCCGCACCTCTTCCCAAGTAAAGCCCCAGCGCGGCTGAGACAACGTCAGCAACCCGAAGAACACCGCAGTGCCCAGCAAGACATACCGCACCTTCTCCCTCCGCGCCGAATAGCCGCTCAGCAAAGTATCGAAAAGCCGTGACGGTACAAACAGTGCCATGGCCGCCTGCTTCCGCCGCCACACCCTCATGAAGAACACGATCAGGCACGGCACTGCTCCCAGCGCCACCCATATCAGCACCGGTGTCTGAAACTGTATGTTTTCCGTTCCGTCCATTCTCTTTAAGGCAATCTCCGCCAGATCGTGTGCCCCAGCAACACTTCCAGCAAGACCAGCGCCAGTCCGGGCCACAAGAACCACGGAAAAAGTTCCGTCACATGCTGATACTGCTTCACCTCGATCTCCGTCTTCTCGAGCCGGTCGATCTCATCGTAGATCTTGCGCAAAGTTTCCGGTCTGTCTCCGCGGAAGTATTTGCCGCCGGTCATGTCCGCGATCTTCGTCAAAGTCTCCTCATCGATGTCCACCTGCACCGGCCGGTAACCTTTCCGCCCGAAAACATCCGTATACGGTTCACGGGCTCTGCCCCGCGTACCGATACCGATCGTATACACTTTCACACCCATCGTCTTGGCTGCCTCTGCCGCCGTCAATGGCGAGATCTTTCCCGCATTGCTCTGTCCGTCCGTGATCACGATCACTATCTTGCTCTTGGACTGCAAATCCCGCAACCGGTTGAGCGACGTGGTAATGGCCGAACCGATCGCCGTTCCACCTTCTTTGATGGTTTCCAACGAAAGCCGCTCCAGTGTCATCAATAGAAAGTCGTGATCCAGAGACAACGGCGCAGCGATATAAGGCTGCCCCGAAAAAGCCACCAGCCCGATCCGGTCATTAGTGCGTTTCTGGATGAACTCCTGCAACACCTGCCGCGAGATGAACAAACGGTTCACCTGTTCACCCTGGTAGAGAAACCCCTCATCCTCCGCCGCCATGCTTTGTGAAAGATCGAACGCCACCACGATGTCCACCCCGCTCGCCGAGATGCGCGACTCTCCCTCCATGAACTGCGGCCGTGCCAGCGCCACGATGAGCACGATCAAACTCAACCACCGCAACGCGCCCAGCACAATCCTGCCCCAATCCCGCCGCGCTGCATGCACTTCACCCAATACCCCCAGCGATGAAAAGACGAACGCTGCCCGCCCGGACCGCTTCATCCGCCACCAAGCGACGAATGGCAACACCAGCAGCAACAGGAGAAACCATGGATGCGCAAACTTCACAGCTCCACCTTTCCCGCCTTGCACGAAACAGCTTCCACCAAATAGGTGATACTGAGGATCATCACGGCCACCGCCACCGGCTTGGACCACACCGCCTCCGCCATGTACTTAAGCGTGCTCCATTTTCCCTCCGCTGATGAAGAACCAAAGTCCGCTTCACTCCACGCAAACATCAGCAGACCGAAAACAAAGACCACAACGGTCTGCGTGATGCTTTTGACCAGTCTTCTGTGCAACAATAAGTTCTGCGCCACCGCTTTCGCCCGTTTCTCTTCTTCCTCTGCCGTTTCTCTGGTGAGGACGGCAGCCTCAACCATCGGCTTCGATTCATCCACCAACCGGTGCGCTATCGAATACAACTCCTTCAGCTCCGTTTCCGCCGGTTGAAATCCTGCGAACTTCACCAAGTCGCAACGCCCCAAAAATGTCGCCAATGTCTTCTTTTGCTCCCCGTTCAGTCGTGGACTTTTCTGCAGCTCCAGCAGAAACTCTTCCGTGGTCCGTTCCGGTGCACGGAAATGGAATCGATCCTCCAGATATACCCGTACCGCATCTGAAACCACCGAGCAAAACACCTTCGGCTCGATCAAGAGACGTAAAGCCCCATCCAGTTGCTGATACGCTTTCTGTTCTGGCGAAAGGGCCGGTTTCTTGGGCTTCTCCGGTGGACGGTTCTGCCAAAGGACATAGATACGCCAAAGGATAACTCCTCCAATCAATGCCACCACCGCCCACGTCAACCACTCCCACCCCAGCGGCACATCCACCAGCGCACGGATGTCACGGATATCCGCGCCCGCTACATCATTTGTAGCGCTGCCCGGATGCGGGACAATGACTGCTCCAGTGTTCTTAATCATCCGTGACGACGCCGTTTCTCGCGGGTTTCAAAAAAGCTGGCCAAGGCCGCCCCATACGCCTCATCCGTGCGCAAGCGTATGGTATCCACACCCAGCGAACGGAAATACCGGCTCAATTCCGAAAGCTCGCTCTCCTGCCGTTCGCGATAACGGCTGCGAAAGCCCTCGTCATTTGTGTTCACCTCCAGCACCTCACCCGACTCCGCATCACGCAAAGTCAGTCTGCCCACCTTCGGCAATTCCAGCTCATGCTTGTCTGTGATCTGCACCGCCACCACATCATGTCTGCGATTTGCCTGCCGTATCGCCGCCGTGGCGACCGCTGAAAGTTTCTTCTCCGCCCGCGGTTTGCTGATGCGCGTCCGGTTCTGCTCCAGAAAATCCGACACCATCACCACGATGGCATGACGGCTGATGACACGGTTCAAGAAGTCGATCGCATTGCGCAAATCCGTCCCATGCGATTGCGGCTCGAAGCAAAGCACTTCACGGATCACGCGCAACACATGGCGGCGTCCCTTGCGCGGAGGAATATATTTCTCCACCACATCACTGTAGAGCAGCACTCCCACCTTGTCCTGATTGCGAATCGCCGAGAACGCCAGCACGGATGCGATCTCCGCCGCCAGCTCACGTTTCGATTGTGCACCCGAGCCAAACCAACCAGACGCACTGACATCCACCAGCAAAATCACAGTCAGCTCACGCTCCTCCACGAATTTCTTCACGAAGGGATGATTCATCCGCGCCGTCACATTCCAGTCGATGGAGCGCACCTCATCGCCCGGCTGATACTCGCGCACCTCATCGAAGTTCATCCCCTGCCCCTTGAAGACACTGTGATAGTGCCCGGAGAGCGACTCACTCACCAGTCTGCTGGTGCGCAACTCGATCTGCCGCACTTTCTTCAATATCTCGCGGGGAATCATATCAGGGCCGAGGAATAAGAAAATGTGAAGGTCGATGCAAGTATCGCACTTCTCACTTCATACCTCGCGTTTTTGAATCACGGCACCGGCAGCTCATCCAGCAGCTTCTGCACGATCGTCTCGCTCGTCTTGTCCTCCGCTTCCGCCTCATACGTCACCGTCACGCGATGCCGTAATACATCCATCGCGATGGTCTTCACATCTTGCGGCGTGACATAACCCCGCCCTTTCAAGAACGCATGTGCCTTCGCCGCCAAGGTCAGCGCGATCGTCGCACGCGGTGAAGCGCCGAGCTGGATCATGCCGTCCAGGTTGATCTTGTAGTTACGCGGATCACGCGTCGCACAGACCAGGTCCACGATGTAATCCTTCACCTTGTCATCGATGTAGATGTCATTGATCACCTGCCGCGCACCGAGAATCTGTTTTGGATTCACCACCGCTTGTGCGCTTGGCAATCCCGATGTGCGCGCCATCAGATCAAGGATCTGTCGCTCCTCATCACGCGAAGGATAACCGATCTTCAGCTTCAACATGAAGCGGTCCACCTGCGCTTCCGGCAGCGGATACGTTCCCTCTTGCTCGATCGGATTCTGCGTGGCCAGTACGAGAAACGGCTCTTCCAGCGCATATGTCTTGTCGCCGATCGTCACCTGCCGTTCCTGCATCGCCTCCAGCAAGGCACTTTGCACTTTCGCGGGCGCGCGGTTGATTTCATCCGCCAGGACAATATTTGCAAAGACCGGGCCCTTGCGTGTCGTGAACGCACCTGACTGGGGATTGAATATCTGCGTGCCGATCACATCCGCGGGCAGCATGTCCGGCGTGAACTGCAGGCGGGAGAACCGCACATCCAGCGAGTTCGCCAAGGTCTTTACCGATAGCGTTTTGGCCAGGCCCGGCACGCCTTCCAGCAAAACGTGCCCATTCGCCAAAAGACCGATGACCAGTCGCTCCACCAGATACTTCTGGCCTACCACCACCCGGTTGATCTCACCTAACAATCCGGGCACAAAAGCCGAGGCTTCCTGCACCGCGGCGTTGATCGCGCTAATTCCTGTGCTCATGCAATTTTTCAACAAATCTCTCACACAAAGACAAATCCTGCGGAGAACGCGTTCAGAAAAAACGGTCTTAAAGACGATTGCAATCGTGAATCCATTTGCCATGCGGATTAATTGACCTATTCTAGCCCCGCATTTGGGCTGCTATGTTGCCTGCCAGGAAGTTCATCTTAGGGAATCACCTCAGACAATTCTGGGCCGCTTATCTTGTTCTGGTCATCTCGCTGGCACCCGCGCTCATCGTGTGGACTGAAGTAAAAGACACCGTCCATGAACACGACGTCGCCCGTTTCAGGGCTCTGGTCCGGGAAAATCATCGCGAAATGGAACAAAAAGCCCGGATGCATTTCCCTGCCTTGCGCGAAACACGCGGTTTCTTTGAAGCCAGTGAAATCGTGGAACCCTCCGAATGGGATCGCTACATCGCCAGCCTGGAGCTCAACCTGCGCTTCCCCGCCTTCAGTGCCATCGGTTTTGCCAAACTGGTTCGTTCCGCGGAAAAAGAATCCTTCGAAAGAGTTTGGCGTACGCAAGGCCTGACCGCCTACACATTGGCCGAAAGTGCTTCCGGCACAAATTACCCCGTCATTCTGATTTCCCCTGATCAAATCTATCCGGTCAAAGATAAACCCCTGGACTTGGCCCTCCTGCCCGGGGTGCAGGACGCCATGTCCGCATCGCTGAAAACAAACCGGCCCGAGGCCACCGGCGCCCTCTCCCTCTCTCTCCGGGGCCAATCCGCATCCACCACCGGCATCCTGCTCGTCCTGCCAGTTTACGACCGCTCCCGCATTACTGGCTCTGACCGCCTCGACGGCTTCATGGTCGGCATAATGGAATTGGAACGTCTCTTCATGGTCCTGCTGGAAAATGCCCAGCGCAACCACCTCTACTTCACCTTCAGCGAATCCGGTTCCAACCAGCCGCTCTACACCTCACGCGATGCCCTCGCCGAAGCCCAGGCTAAATTCTCGGAAGACCGCGAATTCGCCTTCGCCGGACACAAATGGACAATGCGTGTGGAAACCCAGCCCGATTTTTTCCAAACCTCGGAAAACTTCCTGCCCCAGCTCAGCCTCATCGGCGGTCTGCTCATCAGTGCCGCCCTGTTTGGCATCACTTGGAGCCAGGTCCGGGCCCGCGCCATGGCCGAAACCCTTTCCAACAACCTTGCCACCGGCGATGAACGCTTCCGCCTCGTCAACAAAGCCACCAATGACATCATCTACGACTGGGACACCATCGCCAATCACATCACCTGGAATGAAGCGATGTCCCTGAGCTTTGCCTACGGTCCCGATAAAATCATACCTTCCGTCGAATGGTGGGAGGACAAGATCCATCCCCTAGACCGCGTCCGTGTCGTCCGCGGCCTTGAATCCGCGCTCAAAAAAGGCGGTGAATTCTGGGCGGATGAATACCGCTTCCGCCGTGGCGACAATGAATATGCCACCGTCATCGATCGCGGCTACATCTTGCGTAACGAAAAAGGCGATGTCATCCGCATGATCGGCTCCATGATGGACATCACGGACCGCAAAAAGTCCGAAGCCGCCCGCCACCGTTCCGATCAAAAACTCAAACTGCATTTCGAACAGACTCCGCTGGCTGTGATCGAATGGGATTTGGGCTTCCATGCCATCGATTGGAACCCCGGCGCCGAAAAAACCTTTGGCTATTCCGCTCAGGAAGCCATCGGTCGCCACGCCTCAGAGCTGATCGTGCCCGAGTCGGCCCGCCGTCATGTGAATGAAGTTTGGCAGGCACTGCTGGTGGCGAACAGCTTCGGCCAGCGCAGCACGAATCAGAACTGCACCAAAGACGGGCGGATGATCGTCTGCGACTGGTATAACACCCCGGTCACAGATCGCGAAGGCAAAGTCATCAGCGTCATCACCCTCGCCATGGATGTCACCGAGCAACGCCATGTTGCCGACGCCTTGGAAGAAGAGAAAGAACTCCTCTCCGTCACCATGCGTTCCATCGGTGAAGGCGTCGTCGCCACCGACACCGCAGAGAACATCGTGCTGCTCAATCGTGTGGGCGAACACATGCTCGGCTGCCACCAGCGTGATGTCCTTGGCCAACCCCTCTCCCGCTGGCTCAAGCTGCAACATATCAAATCCGGGGAAATGCTGGAAAGCCCCGTGACCAAAGTGATCCGCGCCAACGGCCAGGTGGAATTTCACAGCCAGCAAGCCCTGCTGGTGGACGTTCCCAACGAACGCCGCATCTCTTTTTCATGCAGCCCCATCTATGGGGGCGATAGCAGGTTGCTCGGCAGCGTCCTCGTCTTTCGTGATGTGACCGATGAAACCCGCACTGCCGAGGAACTTCTCCGCACCAGCAAACTGGAATCCCTGGGCATACTCGCCGGTGGCATTGCCCATGATTTCAATAACATCCTCACCGTCATCATCGGCAACATCTCCATCGCCAAGATGCAGACGCCGCAAGGCAACCCGGCTCAAAACCGTCTGGATGAAGCAGAAAAAGCCAGCCTGCGCGCCCGCGATCTGACATTGCAACTCCTCACCTTCGCCAAAGGAGGCGCCCCCATCAAACAGACCGCTTCCATCACCGACATCATCAAAGACACCACCGGCTTCGTGCTGCACGGTTCCAAAGTCCAATGCGTATACGATCTCGCCCCAGACCTCTGGGCCGTGGAAGTCGATGAGGGCCAGATCAGCCAGGTGATGGACAATCTCGTCATCAACGCCGTGCAAGCCATGCCCAACGGGGGTAAGATTTTCGTCAGCGGCCAGAATGTCACCTTGGATGCCAATTCAGGCATTCACCTGCCCGCCGGCAAATACGTACAAGTCTCCGTGCAAGATGAAGGTACTGGCATTCCGATGGATATCTTGCCGAAAATATTCGACCCTTATTTCACCACCAAAGCCTCAGGCAACGGCCTCGGTCTGGCCACCTCCCACTCCATCATCCGCAACCATAACGGACTGATGACCGTCCAATCCATCGTAGGCGAAGGCACCACCTTCAAACTCTACCTCCCGGCATCCGACAAACCACTCCGTCAGACCCGCATCGACCTGAAACCGCTCACCAAATGCCAGGGACGCGTGCTGGTGATGGATGATGACGACCGCATCCGTGACCTCCTGAAATCCATGATTGAAGCCCTGGGATATGAGGCCGAAACGACCGCCACCGGCAACGAAGCCGTAAACCGCTACCGCGATGCCATGTCTGCCGGCAAACGCTTTGATGTCTCCATCATGGACCTCACCATACCCGGCGGCATGGGTGGCAAGGAAGCCGTGAAACTGATCAAAGAACTCGATCCCAAGGCAAAAGCCATTGTCTCCAGCGGTTATTCCAACGATCCTGTAATGGCCAACCATCAGGAAAACGGCTTCATCGGCGTCCTGTCCAAACCCTATAAGATTCAGGACTTGGCGCGGGTATTGGAAGACACCATCGGCCACCAAGATAAGCAAAACTAAGTAGTTAAGGGTATTAATGAGCCATTCAGCCTTTCACCACTAAAGCTGGTTGACCCTTTACCGATAATGCTGTCATAGTAATCACTATGAAAGCTGTGCTCACAACTCTGGCACTAGCCATTCTGCCGTTGATGGATGTTCAGGGTGCCACCATTGACACGTTCAAGACCGGTATCGATGAATCCACCGGCAATGTACTCGCGGATAACGCCGCCGATGTCAATTGGACTATCGTCTCTCTGACCGGGGGAAGCGATGGTAGTTTTCCTCGAGCAGCAGTCGCTACGGGCAAGGAACCTGGCTGGCACTCCAGCATTCCCATGGCAGGCACAGGCCTCATCACCCGCGGCACCGATTGGAACGGGCAAAACGGCACCTATGCTTACCAATACCAGTTCACCGCAAATACTGCGAGTTACACTAATTTCGCCGTCGGTGGTCTGGCGTGGGCCGATGACCAGGTTCGCGTCTTGCTGAATGGCAACGAAATCATGGCCATGTCCAGCACCATCTGGAACGCCAACCCTGTTTCCTTCACCAATGCCACCCAGGCATATTTCGTTAACGGGTTAAACACTCTTACCTTCGAAGTTTACAATTCAGGGGGTGGTCCCACCGCTTTGAACGTCAGCGGTATCGTAACTGCCACCCCCATCCCCGAAGCCCACGAATGGGCCATGATGCTCCTCGCCCTCGGTATGGTCGGTTATTTCCGCCGCGAGCAGATCGCAGAATGGTGGAACCGCCAGCAAGCTCAGATAACCACTTGAGGTCCGCTGGCAATCCACTGCCGTTTATGCCCTATATGGTGAACAGGCGGCGCAATTATTGTAAATCATACCTCGTTGACCTTTCCTCTTCAGTTGCTGCATAACTCTGCTCCATGAGAGCAGCCGTTCCCGCACTCGCTTTGGCAGTCTTGCCCCTTACTTGCCTTCAGGCCATCGTCATAGATACATTTAAGACGGGCGTGAACGAAACCACAGGTACAATCCTCGCGGACAACGCCACGGACAGCAACTGGATCATAACCTCCTTAACGGGCGGCAATTCTGATGGCACCTTTCCTCGTCCTGCCACAGTCACTGATCCCGCCTCCGGCTGGTCAAGCGCGCTGCCCATCGCAGGAACCGCACTCATCACCCGTGGCACGACTGTGGCCGGTGTTTATGGCACATATACCTTCGCCTACCAGTTCAGCATCAACACCGCCACCCATTCCGGCTTCGCCATCGGTGGCCTCACTTGGGCGGATGATTATATCCGCGTGCTGCTGAACGGCAATGAGATCATGGCGATGTCCGGACACATCTGGAACCAGCCTCCCGTCAGCTTTACCAATTCCAACCAGGCTTATTTTCTGAACGGCCTCAACACGCTGACCTTCGAAGTGTTGAACACCGGTGGAGACGTGGCCATGAACGCCAGCGGCGTGGTCACTGCCACTCCCATTCCTGAAGCACATGAATGGGCCATGATGATGCTGGCCTTCGGAATCATGGGGTATTTCAGCCTGAAACGCGACTCCGCCCAGAAACTGCCTTCCCAAGCACAGACATCCTTCTAACCCCAGTTCATTTATCAAACCGCTCTAAATTTCCTCCTGTCTCCAGTTCATCCACCAAACCAAGCGCGAAATCTTCCGCAGTTTTCCTGGCCCCCGCCCAGTCATCCGCAATCACGGAAACGGCTGCTGTGTGCAACGTCCAGACCTCCTCCGGTTTAAGCAGCAACCTGCGCCTGAGCACATGCCACGTAAGCTCCCGTTCTCCGGCCAAATACTTTCCCAGGCCATCGGCAAACCAGAAAATCACGTACTGTTTCATCCCCGTTGCTGGCCGGTCAAGCTGCAGCATCACCACCGGCACCTTTCTCCCATTTCCTGCCAGTTCAATTTCCTCCCTTGCCAGCAACCGCCACCCAAATGAGGTAAAACACCCGGTTGGCTCATGCAAACCCTCACGGGATACCAGCGCCGTATTGCTCACATACTCCACCCTGCTTTCCCCCCTCAGATAAAGCCGCTTACGCAGTCCGCTCACCCCGTAAAAAAGCACTTCGTGATGCGCGAGTAATTCATCACGGCCAGACCAGTCGGCCAGCAGGTAAGGCAGTTCTGGCAAAATGATCTCCATCTGGGCATGCCGTTGAAAAGATTGCCGGACCAGAAATAACATCGTCAGAACCAGCAGCAGGCCATGCACCACCAGGATCATCGCATGGTCAGATGAATGATTCTTCCGCACCGGCCCCTGCACCGGGGCATCTGCCCGCCGGTTTCCCCATCGGCTCACGGCATACGCCAGGGGAAAAAACGTCACCATGAAAAAAAACAAGCCCGTCAACTCATGCGCCGCCCCCTCCAGCCATTTGGGATCCAGCCGGGCAGCGATCAATACCAGTGCTGCCACCCGCACACCGTTCGCAAGCACCGACACGATGAAAAACACCGGCAACAACGCAAAGAAACGCAACGGACGCTGGCGCAGCGGTTGCAACAGCATCAACGCCGCCACGAGGAACACATGCATTGTTTTCACCCCGCTGCAAGCATTGCCCACATCCAGTGAAATCCCTGTATCCGTCGTCAAAAATGTGCCCGCACGCTCCAGGGCCATTCCCGCTGTGCTCAACATGACCTGCGCCAGAAACGCCGACCATATACGAGCATGCAACCCCAGGTGATGCTCAATGATCCCGGGAACCGGAAACGCCATGGCGATGCACAACGCCGGAAACCAGGCCATCTTTAAGCCCTCCCTTCCCCCATATAACCAGGCCATCGCGGGAATCACCAACGAACAAGACCAGCCCATGATCGCAGAAGCCTCAGCAGACCAACCTGCGAGCAACAACCATAAACCCGCTGTGAACAGCAGTAACGCCGCCGTCGGGAATGGCTCATGGTTGGCTCTCGTTGGCGAGTGCTGCCATAAATGACGCAACCAGAAGCCGCCCAACACCAACGGGATAATCCCCAGCAAACTCCCTTCAAAGCGGTACCAATGATCGTAGATGAGCCAGTAAAAGGCGGGCACATACAATCCCAACGTCAGGAAACACAACAATGCCGCCGGCCACGGCAACGGCAACTTCTCAAGCAAGCGCGCTGCCGATGCATTCATCTCTTAGTTTTGCCCTGCTCCCTGGCCGCCAGTTCCAGCTTGGCGGAGACCGCCTCATGGCGGCTGTGATTCCTGGCCGCCGGCAACTCCCTATTCAACAAGTCGAATTCCAACCGCGCCTCCATCATCGCGCCTTTGGCCAGCAACGCCTCCACCAGATGCAACCTTATCTCCACGCTGTTCGGCGCCCGCTTGCGCGCATCCTCCAGCAATGTAACCGCCTGCCGGCTGTCCCCACGGGCCAGCAACAATGTGGCGTACGTATCCGCCACCGCCGGATTCCGGCTGTCCAGCACATAAGCCCGTTGCGCCAGTTTGGCCGCTTCATCTAGCTTCTTCTCATCGCGCGCAATCACCAGACTCAGGTTGTTCAATGTTGCCACATTCTGCGGCTCCTTCTCCAGAACGGTCCGGTAATGATTCTCCGCCAGGCTCCAGTCTCCCCGCACCTCCCGCAAACGACCGCAAATGAACCGCAAGGCGGCGTTCTCAGGATCCAGCTTCAACACCTCTTCCATCACCGGGGCGGCATCCCTCTCCATGCCCGTTTGCACGAATGTGTCCAGCACCCGCTGTTGCAACCTGGGTTCACTTGCCGCCTTCTTCAATCCTTCCAGGGACAGCCTGCGGGCTCCTTCAAAATCCTTGTCATCCATCAGCATGTTCACCTCTGCGAGATAGCGGTCCGGCTCATCCGGAAAATCGTGCTTCAACCGGTCCAACCGCTCGCGGGCCTGATTGGTTTGTCCCATGGCACGCAGCAACTCAACCTCCAGCGGCTGCAACAACAGGTTGGTGGACTGTAGCTGCAACCCTTTCTGCACATGCGCCAAGGCGGGAGCAACCCCGTTGGTACTCAACGCCAGCAATGCCCGGGCGTGTTCAGCCGGAGCATACCCAGGATGCATCGTGCTCAACTCCGTCGCGTTCTTGCGAGCTCTCGGCCATTCGCTGTTCATCATGTTTCCCCGCACTTCGAGATAACGGGCGAACGCATTCGTAGGCGAAAGTTTCACAGCCAGCTCCGCCGCCTGCAGCGCCCTTTTGAAATTGTCCCGTGCGAACTCTGCCAACGACCACAGAAGCGCTGCCTCCACCTCCGGGCGCTTCAAGTTTGCCGCCCTTTCAAAATACTCGGCTGCCTGCGCGTAATTCTCCTTCTCCTGGTTCAAATACCCCGATCCCATCAACGCGATCCGGTCGGAAGCATCATGGACCAGCGCATCAGCAAAATGCTTCCCTGCCGCCATGGTGTCTCCCTTCGCCCGGCTGATCACACCCCAGAGCGCGTAAGCCCGGGCGTTTTTCGGGTCCAGTTCCAGTGTCCTCCTCAAATGCCTCTCCGCCTCATCCGCCTCCTGTAACCTCAGATGTATCTCCGCCAGCAGCAGATTCGGCCCTGCTTGGGAGGAGATGAGTTCGTTGCCAGTTTTCAACAAGGTCACCGCCTCGTTCAAACGATTGCTGCTGACGAGCAATTGCGCCCGCGCATATACACCCGCCGCACTCTCCGGATCGCTCACCGCGATCTGCTCGAAATGGCTTCTGCCCATCCCGTCTATCTCCAGCCTGCGGGCCGCTTCTGCCGCGATCAAACGCGCTGAAACTGAGGTAGGCTCGTCCTTCAACCATATCTGTGCGTTCTTATATGCGGAACTCAAGTCCCCCATGCCGAACTGCGCCTGGGTCAAGGGACCGATGCGGTCTTTTCCCCGGGCGACCTCCAGCCAGCGCACCGCCCGGGCATAATTGGTGATGGACAAATAGCTGCGCCCCAAGGCGCTCCAAACCTGCTCCTGCATCGCCTCATCATGCGGCAGCTTGGCAAATGAAATCTCTGCCTGCATCGGATCACCCAATTTCAGGTAACAAAGCCCTATCTTGTCAAAAAGACCGGGATAACCGCCCAGCATTGGCTTCAACCGTTCCAGTTCCTTCAAAGCCGCCTTGTACTCTCCCGCCCCCATCTGCTCCAGCGCACGCAAATATCCCTGAAAGATTTCCTTCTCCCACTTTCTGCCCTGCGCCTTGTTCTTCAAATCGGCCAGTGCCGCCTTGTCACCCCGCTCGAAATGCAGTTCAGCCAGCCAGAAAAGTACATCCGAATCTTTCGGGTTGATGGCGTGCGCCTGCTCATAAGAGGCGATGGCATCGGTCATCCGCCCCTCCTGCACAGCCAGCGAAGCCAGCCCCAACCACGCCTCATGCTCTGCCGGATACAGAAGCAGGAGGGCCTCATATGCAGCCTTGGCTTCAGCATACTTTTTACTCGCCATGAAAAGATTGGCCCGCAGCAAGGCAGCTTCACGATCTTTTGGATCGCTCTCCAGCAAGGCATCAAACTCTTTCAAAGCAGAGTCTGAACGCCCCATCTGATGCAGCACACGCCCTTGGCGAAGCCGGGCGGACCGGATGATCTCCGGAGGCGTTTGCGCCTCTGCCGCCAATGCCGCCAGAATTTTTAAAGCCTCCTCCAGCTTCGCTTCCCGGATCAGGAGCTCGGCCTGCATTTCACGCACTGCCGGCCGGTCTTTGACCGCTTGCGGCGCCAGATCATACAGCTCCTTGGATTCTTTCCAACCGCCAAACTGCAGAAGCAGCCCGACAGTACGCACCAGCAGCGCCTCATCATTTGGCACGGCCCGCACCAGCAACATCAGATGCGGCAAGGCCTGCTCGTCCCGTGACTCTTTCAACAGAAGTTCTATCAATCCGTGCCGGAGAGAAAGATCCCCAGGCGCCTCGCGGATCGCACGCTCATAAGCCTGGATCGCTCCGGAAAAATTTCCTTTCGCCTCTGCCTCTCGCGCCTGCGCGGCAAAATCGATGCGCTCTTTCTTGCAGCCGGAAAAAATCAGCCCGGCAACAAGCAAAATCACTATGTAAGCAAGCCCTTTCAATACCTATGACTTTTACCAGGAAATATAGAGCGTTTAGGCCCTGTTGCGAAAGCAAAAGTCTTCTCTCCTTCGAAAAATTTTTGGGTGCAGCCAAAAACGATCTAGCGGCAGGAGGCGAACAATTCCCGCACCTGCTGGATATCTGAGCTGATCTGCTCCTTGAGGGCATCCAAGGATGGAAACCGTTGCTCATCCCGTAATTTCTCCACGAAGCTGAGTTCGATGGATTGTCCGTAAATATCGGCTGTGAAATCCAGCAGATGCGCCTCCACATGCAGCACCGGCTTGGGCTCGCGCAAAGTCGGGCGCATCCCGATATTCACCGCCGCCCGCCAGTTCTTGCCGCCCACTTTTGCATGAGCCGCATAAACACCATTCGGCGGGGTCACGCGTCCACGCACATCCAGATTGGCCGTAGGAAAACCCAGTTTGCGCCCCACCTGATCACCCGAGATGACTGCCCCTGCCAGCGAGTAATCTCTGCCCAGCAATTGTCCCGCCATGTCCAGTTCCCCTTTTCGAATCACCTCGCGGACGCGCGTGCTGCTCACCGCTTCGTTGCCCAAGGACACCGCTTCCAACCCATGAGCCGTGAAGCGCAGCTCCTTGCCCAAGTGCCGCAACAAAGCCACATCCCCGCTCCGCTTGTGACCGAAGACAAAATTCTCTCCTACACAAACACTGTGGACGCGTCCCAGATCACTTGCCAAGCCACGCACAAAGCTCTCTCCATCTACGCGACTGAACGCTTCATCAAATGGTAACAGTAACAATGCATCGGCACCGAGTGAACTGATCGCGTCGATGCGCTGCTGTTGCGTGTAGATAAGCGATGGAACGCGATCGGGCGCAATGACCTCTGCCGGATGCCGGTCAAAAGTGACGACAAGCGCGAGCCCTTCCTGCTGGCGCGCATCCGAGATGGTTTGCCGGATGACTTGCTGATGTCCGAGATGGACGCCATCAAAAAAACCGATGGCCAAAGACACTTTTCGTCCGCCAGTTTCCAGTTCGCGGGCGGAGCGAATAATCTTCATGATTTTACGCAGCTCAGGTGAGTTTCAGGAACGGAATCACGCGGGCGGCAAACTCCGCAGGCTTCAAGACCAGGAGCTTGTCCAAGTGCATCGCATCCGCCACATCGAACTTGCCGGACACCGTGCGGCGCAACGTCGTGAGATGCGCCCCGCAACCAATCTTCTGCCCCAGATCATGCACCAGGCTGCGAACATACGTGCCCTTCGTGCAGGCCACACGAAACGTCGCCAGCGGTTCTTCGTAGGTAAGAAAACGATACGTGTAGATGTGGATCAAACGCGGCTTGCGCTCCACCTCCACACCTTTGCGCGCGAGCTTGTAGAGCGGCACACCATCCTTCTTGATAGCCGAAGCCATCGGCGGCGTTTGCAAGATATCACCCACGAACGTGTCCGCCTCTTGATTGAGGATATCCAGCGTCATGGGCGGCACCGGCAAGGATGCCGTGAGTTCACCATCCACATCATAGCTGTCCGTGGTCTCGCCAAATTTGGCCGTCCCCTCATACACCTTGTCATCAGACATCAGGCGTTCGGAAAGTTTCGTGGCCTTGCCCAGTACAAGGATCAGCAAGCCAGTCGCATTCGGATCAAGCGTGCCGCAATGACCGACCTTCTTGATGTTAAAATAACGCCTCACCTCGTCCACCACATCGTGTGAGGTCATACCGGCGGGCTTGTCCACCAAGAGTGCGCCATCCAGCGCATCGAAATTCTGCAAACTCATTTTGATTTTACTGCATCCAAAGCTTTGCGCACCGAAGCCAGCAGCTTGCGCTGCACTGAGAGCGGCTTGCCCTTGATCCGCGCACCTGCAGCTGCCGGATGGCCGCCTCCACCGAACTCTTGCACAATATGGCTTACGTTCACCTCTTCCGTCTTGGAACGCAGACTCACCCGTGTGACTTCCGGTTCCAATTCCTCAAATACTATCGCCACTACCACCGGTTCAATATCGCGGATATGATCGATCAATCCTTCGCTATCCGCCGTCGTTGCACCTGTGCGCGCAAAGTCAGCGGGCTTCAACCAGAAGTAACCGATCTGGTCATCATGCGTGAGACGGAAGGAATTATAGACATGCCGTAACAAACGCACGCGGGAGATCGGATACGATTGATACACCTCGTGGCAAATGCGCCCAAGTTCCGCACCAAACTTCACCAGCTCCGCCGCCGTGTGATACGTGGAAGGCCGTGTGGACGGATACTGGAACGAACCTGTATCCGTACTGACTGCCGTGAAGAGACAGTTGGCGATCGCCGGTGTCACCGGCCACTTCGCATCCTTCAACAGACGGAAAATCAACTCACCCGAGGACGGCTCCTTCGGCGAGATCCAGTTGATATCACCATAGCGCGTGTTGCTGCCGTGATGATCGATGTTGATGAGGATACCACGGTCTTTGATATGCTCCGTCACCGTACCGAGGCGCTCATAGCTCGCGCAATCCGTCGCGATGACACAATCAAACTTCTTCCCCCTCACCGAAGTGGAAACCACCTTGTCCGGGTCCAGGAAGGAAAGCTTTTGCGGCACCTTGTCCTGGTTCCAGCAGACAACATCTTTACCAAGCCCCTTCAGTGCCAGCGTCAAACCAAGCTGCGAGCCTATGCAATCACCATCTGGACGGATGTGGCCGACGATACAAAAAGTCTGGCATTCGCGCACCGTATCGATGATGCGCTGGACAGTTTTCGGAACGGATTTCATGAAGCCGGATCGTTCTTCTTCTCCAGCTCCTCGATGATCTGGAGCACGCGGTCACCACGCTCGATGGAATCATCCACTACGAGGCGCAGGACCGGCGTGTAGCGCAGCACCACTTCCTTGCCCAACAGGCCTTGGATGTGTTTGCGCTCGGATTGAAGTTTTGCCTCACCATCCCGCTTCTGGTTTTTCGTGCCGATGATGCTGAGAAAGACGGTGGCGTTCTGCAGATCGCCCGACACCTGCACATCGTTCACCGAAATGACCCCGTAATCATTCGTCGGAAATTCCCGGCGGATGATCTCACCTAGCGCGCGCTTCAACAGCTCGCGCACCCGTGCTTCCCTGACTGATGCCATATCGGAAACCAGCTTACACCGTTTACAGTTTCTGCGCCACCTTCTCCTGCGTGAAGCATTCGATGGTGTCACCAGTCTGGAACTCGTTGAAGCCGTCCAGACGGATACCGCACTCCATGCCGGAGCGCACTTCGTTGACTTCGTCCTGGAAGCGGCGCAGGGAGGACATGCCGCCTTCGAAGATGAGGTTCTTGCGGCGCATGACGCGCACCTTGCCCTTGACCAGACGGCCCGTGGTGACCGCACAACCGGCCACGCTGCCGCCCTTGGAGAGCTGGAATATCTGGCGCACTTCCGCCGAGCCCACGACCACGTCTTTGACGAGCGGGTCGAGCAGACCGGCCATACCTTCCTTCACCTGATCGATCAGCTCGTAGATGATGGAGTAAAGCTTGATCTGGATGCCCTCGCGCTTGGCCACATCCGACACACCGTTATCGATGCGCGTATGGAAGCCGAGGATGATCGCCTTTGAAGCCGAGCAAAGCAGCACATCGGATTCTGTGATCGTACCCACTGCGTAATGGATGATCTCGAGGGAAACCTTGTCGGACTCGATCTTATTGAGTGCATCCACGATGGCTTCGACAGAACCTTGCGTGTCCGCCTTGACCACGACCTTGAGCACTTTCGCCGAACTTTCGGCGAGCGTATCGAAAAGATTCTCGAGACTGACCTTCGGGCGCGCTTCCTGGGCTGCTTCGTCACGCGCTGCCTGGATACGTTTTCCAGCCTCTTCACGGGCCTGCTTCTCGTTCTCCAGCACGACGAACTCAGCCCCCGCGTCCGGCACACCATTCAATCCCAGCACCTTGACGGCGTAGGAAGGACCGGCGGATTGCATGCGTTTGTCGTCCTCATTGATGAGGGCGCGCACCTTGCCGTAATTCTCACCGCACAGGATGACATCGCCCACCTTGAGCGTGCCCTTGCGCACCAGCACCGTGGCGGTCGGACCGCCCGGTTGCAGACCGGACTCGATGACGTTGCCCTTGGCCTTGCGGTCCGGGTTCGCCTTGAGTTCCAGCAAGTCCGCTTGCAGCAGGATCATCTCCAGCAGCTTGTCGATGCCCAGCTTGGTCAGGCCGGAGCAATCCACATAAATCGTTTCACCACCCCAATCATCCGGCACCAAGCCCTTTTCCTGCAACTGCTGGCGCACCTTCAACGGGTTGGCATTCGGATGATCGCACTTGTTCACGGCCACGATGATCGGGACCTTGGCCGCCTGGGCGTGGCTCAAGGCTTCCAATGTCTGCGGCATCACACCGTCATTCGCCGCGACGACGAGGATGACGATGTCCGTGACGTTCGCACCGCGCGCACGCATGGCGCTGAAAGCCGCGTGACCCGGCGTGTCGAGGAACGTGATCTGTTGCACGTCACCCTTGCGTTCCGGATGCGGGAAAGAAATCGTGTAAGCACCGATGTGCTGCGTGATGCCACCGGCTTCACCTGCGGCCACGTCCGCCTTGCGGATGCTGTCGAGCAACGTGGTCTTGCCATGGTCAACGTGCCCCATGATCGTCACCACTGGAGCGCGCGGCTTGAGCTGCTCCGGCTTGTCGTGTTCATCGTCCTCGATCTTCTTGATCGGGGCATGCACCACACCGCCGCCGCGTTCGCGCTTCTCCAACTCGAACTTCACGCCATGCTTGGCGCATAGACGCTTGGCAACATCTTCTTCGATGGCCTGATTGACGTTCGCAAAAACGCCCAGTTCCATCAGATCAGCGATCAATTGGAACGGCTTGCGCTTGAGCTGCTCGGCCAGATCACGGACGACTACCGGCGCTTTCATCGTGATCACCGGCGCACCTGGAGGCAGCACTGGACCGGTAGGTTTCGCCGGAGCTGCGGGAGCCTGCCCCGGACGCTGACCGAATTGCTGGCCACGATTGCCGAACTGTCCACCACCCTGCTGATAACCGCCACCTTGACGGTCCTGACGACCACCACCAAAGCGTTGATCCTGACCGCGTCCCTGCCCTTGCTGACCGGGACGTTGCTGGCCGAACTGCTGACCCGGGCGTTGTTGACCAAATTGTTGGCCGGGACGTTGCTGGCCCTGTTGACCACCACGATCGCCCTGACGATTTCCCTGTTGTTGTGCAGGCGGAGGTGTCGGCGGAGCGGCCTTCTTGGGCAAGTTGATGAAACCGATCTTCTCGCCGATCTTTGGCCCCGCTTCCACCGGCGGCGCAGGCTTCACAGGTACAGGCGGAGGTGGCGGCTCCGCAGGCGCAACCAAGACTGGAGCTTCTGAAACAAATGGAGCTTCGGCTGGTTCCGCAACGGGTGCCTCGGCTGCTGGAGCTTGTTCTGCAGGAGCTTCGGCGGGTATCTCCATGACCGGCTCTGGCGCAGACTCTTCTGCTACAGGCTCGGGTTGGGGTGGTGGTTCCGGCGGCGCGGAAATGATGACGACTGGCGCGGCTTCCTGAACCGGCGCTGGCGTGGCCGAAGGCGGCGGAGCACTTCCCGCCATCTGCTCTTCCAGATATTCTGCGGTGATCTTGTCGAGCGAACTGGACGCGACGCGCGCCTCGTTTATGCCGAGCTCTTTCGCCTTGGCAAGGACGTCCTTGCTTTCAAGTCCCAACTTCTTTGCAATGTCGTAAATACGAACCGGCATATTATAAACTTTTCTCTCGTCTCTTCCGCTACCTTCGACGTTCTCATGATCACCCCGGCCATCTTCATCAGATGACCGCTGTCACATTGATTTACTTGCTGTCGCCCAATAGACGGCGGCGCAACGATTCAGCCTGCACCGAGTCCATAATGGACTGGGCGCGGTCTGCGATCTGCGGGATCGCCTGCAAATCACCGAGTTCAGCCTGCATGAGCGCATCGAATCCCAAGAAACCTTGATGCACAAGCACATCCGCATCTGCGGCAGAAATACCAGGGATGGAAGCCACTTCTTTCACCGCCCCAGCCACCTTCTGCTCAAAACCCACCGTCGTCACCTGCTCCTGCTGGATGTCCACATGCCAGCCCGTCAGCTTCGAGGTCAGACGCGCATTCTGCCCACGCTTGCCAATGGCCAAGGATAGCTGATCCTCGCTCACCAGGATGCGCACGCGGCGGCTGTTCTCATCCACTTCAAAGTTCTTCAACTGGGCTGGCGCCAGCGCGTTCGTGATGAACGTGCGGATATTCGCATCCCACTTGATGATGTCCACCTTCTCGTTGTTGAGTTCGCGGACGATATTCTTCACGCGTTGACCGCGCAGACCGACGCATGCACCCACGGGATCCACCTTCGAATCACGGGAGTAAACTGCCAGCTTCGTGCGGAAGCCCGGCTCACGCGCCACCGACTTGATCTCCACGGTGCCATCGCTGATCTCGGAAACTTCGAGCTGGAACAGCTTCACCACAAATTGCGGGTCAGCCCTTGAAAGGATGATCTCAGGCCCATGATTCGTATGCTCCACCGCCTTGACGAAACAACGGATACGCTCGCCCACCTGATACTCTTCGATCGGCACGCGCTCACGATTCGGCATCAACGCCTCGTAGCGGCCCAAATCCACAATCACATCCGATCGCTCGAACCGGCGGACGACACCGCTCACGATGTCTCCCGTGCGATCCTTGAACTCGGCGTAGATCAAATCTTTTTCCGCGCGACGCACCTGCTGGAGCAGTGCCTGCTTGGCATACTGCGCCGCGATACGGCCGAAACCCGTCGGAGTCACTTCCACCTCAAGCTCTTCACCGATGGCCGCATTCGGATTGATCCGGCGGGCATCGATCAGGGAAATCTGGTCATGCTTGGAGATGACTTTGTCCGAAACGATCAAACGTGCAAAAGCTTGGATATCACCGGTTTTCGGATTGATGCTGCAACGCAACTCACGCGCTGGTCCGACGGCCTTCTTGGCCGCCGACACCAACGATTCTTCCACCGCAGTCACCAGAGTCTGCTTGCTAATGCCCTTCTCTTTTTCCCAGTACTCTAAAATGGTCAAAAATTCGGCGTTCATAAGACTGCTGTCCGTTCTCTCCCCATCAGGGGAATAAAAAAGTCGGCAGAATTTATCTCCGACTTACGCTCACGCTGGCCGACCCAGCATTAAATCGTTTTGTATAAGGTAAAAATCGTTAAAGGGAGCGTCAAGCGTCAATTGCCCGACCGCACCTTCCAACGGCTTTCACCTAAAACCATCGTAGAACCATCAATAACACCATTTTGCGACAAGACCAAGCATTAAAAGCAAAAGCAACTAACCCAAGACGCATTCGGATACAGCCCGCCGCACAACACCTCCCCTTTCTTCCAACTGGAGGCCGAACTTCGGTTAGTCGGAGGACAGGAGTTACTCATCGGCAAACCCATGGACAAAACTAACCACCCCATCGAACAAACTTACCGCCCTCCCTCCCCCAACCTCACGGCGATGTCAGAGCTCGCGTTTGAGAAGGTTTAAGGCCAGCCGCCGCAAGGTGGCGAGGTTTTCGCCGGCATGGCCAGTGCGGGCGAGGCTGCGGTCTTCGCCGCATTGCCCGTTCAAGCACCCACTCCACGCTCCAGTGCCAGCGCAAACGGTTGGGCTCCCACCGGCAGGCTGCTCAAGTAGTAACGGCGTTCCCTCGCGGGCGGCTGGTCGCCCCCCCGCTGCTGCACACTTTCCTCCACCCACACACTCCGCACCCCCGCCCATTGGCAAACCATTCATGTCCACGCTCTGCCAGTAACGCATGAAACATTCCTGAAAGTCCTTCGGTTTGAGCGCGGCAAACACGCGATTTCGCCGTTATCCGCTTCCCCAACAAGCCTTCTGCTCTCCTTTGCGGCCATTCCCCATCTGTATTTTGTCTGCTCATCTGTGGCTAAAAAACTCTCAGTGTTTCCGTGGTGATCTCTAGACGCAAAAAGTCCCCGGATAGAAAATCCATCCGGGGAATTGTCTCAATTCATTCATTGCGGCGCTCACCATCACCGCCGCTCACCACTTACTTGCCTTCGCGCTCGGCTTTCGCTGCAGCCGCTTCCTCACGCAGATCGCGACGATGCCAGATATACGCCACCAAGATGCTGATCTCATAGAGCAGATACAACGGTGCCGCCATCAGCAACATGGTGAACGGATCACCTGTCGGCGTCACAAAGGCCGAGATCACCAGCAAGATGACGAACATATAAGAACGGAAATCTGCCAGCTTGCGATAGCTCAATAGCCGGATCTTAACCAGCGTCAGGATCAGCACCGGCAATTCGAAGCAAATGCCCATGCCCACCAGGAATTTGCACATGAAGCTGATATACTCCGCTGCGCGCCATTGTTCGGAGACAAAACCCATCCATTCCGCGATCTCCGCCGTGGCAAACAACGTGATCTTCATCAACAAGAAATAGCAGAAGACCACACCGGCAAGGAACAAGCCCGCACCGATGCTCACACCCTGCACCAGCCACTTCCTTTCCTTGGGCCGGAGCGCCGGCATCACGAACTGTCCGATGAACACCAGCACGAAAGGCAACGCCAGCGCCACACCGCCATACAGCACGATGTCCAGCATCACCGCGAACACCTCACCCGGCCCCATGATGCTGACATCGATATGCTTATGCGGACCTTTTGGCGGATTCGGATTATATTCGAATCCCAATACAACATTCGTTCCAATCTGCATGGGCACGAGGTTGAAGGACATCACCTTGTTCGTCCCCATGTTCACCGGTTTAAAAAAATGATTGGTGCTCACCGGCAACCACATCTCATTCGTGCCCAAGGTCAGCTGCACCATAGGTGGTTGCTCGCCAACCGTGATCTCATTGGCCAGAACCAGCGGATACTTCAATATCGACACGATCATATTCCCCGCCACCAAACAAACCACCGCGCTCACCAGCAGTGCGGCCACGCACTTGACTAGCATCCAGCGCAGATCTTCCAGATGATCAATGAACCCCTTTATCGGGCCGCCGTATCCCTCCTCTTCATCACTGTTACCGCTTCCATCTCCACCATCAGAACCCGTGCCGGTTGGCGGCACCCACCCTCCACTGCTGCCATGACCATGATCTTCTCCCTGATAATGATAAGGATCATTATGATACTGGTCGTGATGCGGGTCATCATGATGATGATAGTCATCGTGATGATAATCCGTTGTCTCCTGATGAAACGGATTGTCCTCTTCAGTAGCACGATGTCCCGGTGTGATCTCTATCGTGGGAGAAGATGCGGACTCAACCGGAGCAGATTCCGTATTGGCAGTTTCATCAGCACTTTCAGACTCCTTTGCCGTCTCTTTTTTAGACTCATCGGCAACAGGCTTGTTCTCCATTGTCGGAGCAGCGGCGTCTGGCCTGGTTTCGCCAGTAGCGTTTTCGTCAGCAATAGGTGCAGCGGAATCCCCCCGTGCCACTATGTCGCTGGCCGGTTGGATCTTGATCCCTGGAGACGAACTCCCCGTCTCGGAATTTTTGCCCTCGGATGCCACGGAAGATTTTTGTGCCCGTTGAAACGCTCCGGCTGCCCATGCGTATATCCATGGTGCAGCCGAAGCAGAATCAGTCAGTTTACTCGTGCCTGGTGAGTCGCGTAAGGATTTAAACCTGGCATTGATGCCTTAAAGAACATCATGACAGACCAACCCCGCGAACGGACATCAAGACTTGAGCTGCTGCTTCTCAGCGGCTTCTTCTTGGGCGATCTTGCGCGGCTCCACGGGACGCGGTGCCGGAGGCGGACTTTGCGGAGGAGGTTCCTGCATCGAACGATGCAGTTCATCCTGCATGTCGTTCGAGGCTTTCTTGAATTCCTTGATACCCTGCCCCAAACCCTTCGCGAGTTCGGGGATCTTCTTGGCTCCGAACAGAACCAATACGATGACCAAGATGCCAATCACCTCCGGCATACCCAGTCCCAAGGCGAAAAATGCGGTGTTCATATGCTTACACTATCTCTACTGCACCCGTCCGTAAAGCTTTCTGGCTTTTCAGACCGGGCTTGCGGCCTTTCATTCGGCCTTCTCAGTAGTGTCGCTCGCGGCCTTCTTGAATTCCTTAATGCCTTGGCCTAACCCCTTAGCCAGCTCCGGAATCATCTTGGCCCCGAACAGGAGCAGCACGATGGCCGAGATGCCGAGCACCTCCGGTAAACCCAAGCCAAATACGGCCAGCAATGCTGCATTCATGGTTTGTTTGCTAAACCCGGAACTGCAATCTCCTGCCAACTAAACAGACTGGCAGACGGACCTTACAGTTTCAGGCACATTAAAAATATACCTTATTGACGCGGCTTTAACAGAATAAATTCACCACGACGGTTCTTGGCCCAAGCACCCTCGCTGGAACCGATCTCCGCCGGGCGATCCTCGCCATAGCTGATCGTATGCACCCGCTGTGCCTCTACACCCGAATTGATCAGATACTCACGCACCGCCAACGCGCGGCGTTCACCCAAGGAACGGTTATACTCCTCCGTGCCACGCTCATCGCAATGCCCCTCGATCTGCACCATGTACGTCGGCTTCCCCTTCAAATATGCCGCAACCTCATCGATACGAACACGTTCAGCCGCACGAACCGTGGCGCGATCATAGTCGAAATACACCGTGTTCGCTTTGAAGAACGAAGGATCGGGATCGAAATTGCCGATATCAAACTGCGCCAAGGGATCTTTGTTCACCCCATCTCCCACCGGCGGCAGATTCTCAAAAGGCGTAGTTTTCGTGACCAAGTTGGGATTGTTGATCGGCCTGCCGCTATCCAAGATAGGGCCACTCTGCGTCGAACTGCCAGTTCCTGGAGGATTTCCCGCGATCCCGTTCGACCCGATCTGCGTCACCGGCTTCGGTTTGCGTTTGCAACCCACCCCGCCCATCACGAGCGACGCCATCAAAACAGCCCAGACCGTAAACCTAAAAAATTTCATAATTCGTTTATTTGTAGGGGATTGCGTTACCGAGCCCAGACAGGCTGAGAGCTGCTACCCGCAGTTTGTTTAATATCCTTTACACGTTTGGTTGGCACGTCAAGCAAAGACAGGACTCGCCGCCCGCCGACACGACGGGCAAAGATCACTGTCCGCGAGTTCGGAGCCCATGAGGGATCCTCGCCCGTGGCCAATACCGTAGCGCTGCCTCCCGTTGCTGGAACCGTGCAAATGTTGAAATCCCCCATCAAAGACGTGAACACGATGGTCTTGCCATCCGGCGACCAATCCGGCTCCGTCGCATTGCTCACACCCGCCGTCGTCAGGCGCTTCATCGCCCCGCCACTGGCCGGCACCGTGTAAAGTCCACGCCCCATCCGCGAATAAAAACAGATCGTCTTGCCATCGGGCGACCAGCACGGAGAACTCTCATCCTCCGTCGTCTTCGTCAACTGCACCAGACCGCTCCCGTCTGCATTCGCCACGTAGATGTCCGGGCTGCCGTTCTTGCTCAACACCATCGCGATCTTCGAGCCATCCGGAGAAATCGCCACACTAGTGTTCAAACCCGGCTGCCCCGATGCTATCTTCCGCTCACCCGTGGACAAGTTGTGTGCGAATATCTTCGGCGTGCCCAGTTTGTAAGACGTGTAATAGATCGCGCCGTTCGCCTTCACCCAGGAAGGCGCCGCCACCAGCGAATTGTCCGATGTCAACGGCACCGCGTTCGCCCCATCATAATCCGCCACAAAGATCTCGCTGTAACCTTGTCGTTGCTCGCCCTTGAACGCGATGCGCGTCTGCCCCACACCGCTCACCCCGCGGATCGACTGCACAATCTCGTCAGCAAACGCATGTGCGAGCCGACGCTGATCACTGCCTGCGTAACGCTTGCCCAATATCTGCTGCTTGCTGCCCACATGGATCAGCCGCCCCTCCAACCCGTCTCCCTGCGTGACCTTAACCTCAAAGCGCGCCCGGTCCGCCGAAACAAATTCGCACCCCAACACCTCCAGGTCGAACTTCAACGTCGAGGCGATCTCGCCCGAGGCTCCCGTCATCGTGACCGGGATCACCTGGTTCACCACCAGTTCCTGATCACGCTTGAGATCGATCACCGTTCCCTGTGCGTACACTGCATTGCTGCTGCAGACCATCGCGGCGCATAGCATCGCCGCTGTCAAAATTCGTTTCAGAGTCATGTATGTTTAGCCCGTCCCTCGCTTGGACGTCAGGTTAAAGTTGATGGTGAATGTTCGGCTGCTGTCCGTGGCCCCTTCCGGGAACGGCCTCCCGATGTTCTTCACATTGTCCAATGCCTTCTGCACCGACCGGTCCAGCATGGTATTGCCTGAAGGCCTGATGATACGGCCCCTCGCCGCACCATTCCGCTGCACCACGATCTCCACGCGGACGATCCCTGCATCCCCCGTCACCGCTTCCGTGACGATCCAGTTCAGGTCGTAGATCTCCCGCACATACTGCGCGTAATTCATCAACGTCGGCCCGTTGCCCACGCCCCAGCCCTTGCCGGAACCCACGCCAAAGCTCGCGATGTCCAGCCCCTCTCCCGGCTGCGACAGCCCCTGGTTCAGTTTGTCGAAAGTATTGCCGATGGCATTTCTGATTGCTGCCTGCTGCGCCCGCTGATTGCGGATCGCCTGCGCATCCGCCTCCTTCCTAGCCTTGTCCGCTGCGGCTGCCGCCTTCTTTTTATTCTCCGCATCACGGTCCGTGCGCGTCACACTGTTCAAATTCACCGCCACCTTCTTCGCCTCCTGCTTCGGCACTTCCCTCTTGGTGGGCGCATCCGCCTTCACTTCTTTTTTAGGCTCATCCTTGGGCGTCTTCTTCTTGTTGTCCGGCGGACGCAGAGCAGTTCTCGTATCCTGTGGTGGCACCACCACCGCTTCGATCGGCTGCGGCTTCGGTATCTCCACCGGCGGTTTCGCCACCGGCTCGGACTTCGGCGGCTCCGGCTCAGGCTCTGGTTCCGGCGCGCGCGGCGCAGGTGCAGGTGCTGGAGCCTGAACGGCCGCCGGGCTGCCCCCGCCGCCACCACCACCCTGCTGCGAAGGCCCGTCTGTAAGTCCTTGGATGTCGATCAATTTGATATCGACATGCTGCTCATCCATCTTGGCCGGCTTGAACGTCTTCTCTCCAAAAGCAGTCGCCACCGCCAGCACCACCACGAGAATGCCGTGGGAAGCCAGCGATCCGACCAGACACTTTTTTTGCAGACGTTCCATGTAATCTTCAGCGTTTACCAGGACGGGGGTCCGTCCGCAGCGAGATGCGGCTGATGCCATTCCGGTCGCATCGCTGCAAAATGGCCGCCACGTGCTTGTAGGGTCCGTTTTCATCCGCCCGGATATAAACTACCATATTCTTGTTCTTCGCAAACCTCTCGCGCAATGCCTTTTCCACATCGTCCAGCGGCGCTATCCGGCTGTTGATCATGTACTGGCCGGCCGCATTCACTTCCACCGTCACGATGTCATTTGGGCTGACCTTGGTATCCGGCCGCCCCGCCTCATGTGGCAGGCTCAGATCCATTCCCTGCTCCAAGAGCGGCGTGGTGATGATAAAGATGATCAGCAACACAAACGCCAGATCCAATAGCGGCGTGATGTTGATCTCATTCAACGTCACCAAATGCCCTCTCTGTGATACGCGCCGCATGACTTCTTTCTTTTTTCGCTTTAGCTCAGACGGAACAACTCGACCTTTGCTCCGTTCTAAAATTAAAATTATTCATCCTTCAAATATTCCGTCTCCATCTTGGAAACGAGTTCCTGCGCGAAGTTATCCAGCTCCACCGTGAACACGCGCAAGCTATGCACCAGCCAGTTGTAGGCGAACATGGATGGGATCGCCACCAAAAGACCCGCCACCGTAGTGAGCAACGCGCACGCCACACCAGGAGCCATCGTCGCCAGATCCGCACGACCGCCCGCCTGCACCGCCATCGCCACGTAACTGAACGCGCTCATCACGCCCCACACCGTACCCAGCAACCCAAGGAACGGCCCGCCGCTCACCGCGATCGCCAGCAGGATGAGACCAGACTCCAGCTTCAGCGCCTCCCGTGCCACTGCCGATTCGAGAGCACGTTTCACATGTTCCATCACCTTCAAGGAAACTTCTTTCTTCCGCCCCTCGTTCGCTTCCGTGCGGAGCCTCGCATCAAGCTGATCGCAACCGTCCTTGTAAACTGTATACAGCGGGCAACCCTCCACCGTCAGACGGCGATCATACACCTCCAACACATGCTTCTGGTTACGGAATTCTGTATCGAAAAAAGCGTTCAGCTTCTTGGCCCTGCGCATCTGCAATGTCTTCGCCACCATCACCGACCACGCGAACGTTGAGAAGATACCCAATAAGATGATGATCGCTTTGCCCTCAATCGTGGAATTTTTCCAGATGAAAGGCAGATCGTTGACGGCTAAAATCGCGTTAATCATGATCACAATGCCAGAGAACCGCTCCCCGGCCTCAAAAAAGCCAAAACCACCATATAGACTACCAACCGACGAACCAATACTGCATTTTACTCAATCTATTGTGCGGTCGGACAAAAAAAGAAGCACCGAAAGAGAAGCCCGCCTATGGACCACCATCACACCATCCGATCACCCTGCCCTTGTAGCCGTAGAAAATGAAGAAAGCATCACTACCCTCTCCATTCATCCCAAGCAAACACCGCTTGCCACGCCTGCAAAAACCGCTTAACCCTGTCCCGCCTGCCCACCCGTTGGTCCTAACAACGTCCGCTCCCGCAAATGCTGCTCAATTCCCCGCGCTATCAACCGCTCGGCCGCTTCCGCCGGATTCTTCCCAAACAACCCCGTGGCCACCAATTGCTTCAAAAAGTCATGCACTGGCGGCGTCGTGGACACCGTTATCGTTATTGTGTCGACTGAATTGGGCGTGCGTGCCATTACTTTGCCATAAGTATGCCATTACTTTAGAAACGTCAAGGGGTTAAAACCGAAAATAATGACAATTTTGCAATTTTCTTCTCGTGCTCGTAATCGTCCTCGAATAGCCGTCAAATCGTTTCCCTTTTGTGCTTTCTGCGCCTTATTGTGGCCAGTCTTTCCCCTTCCCTTTGATGTTCGCGGTTTCCATTGATCATTACTCATTCCTTCGTCATTCGGATTTCGTCATTGGTCATTTTTCAGTTCCCCCTTATCCTCCGCCCGCCCATGACCCAAGAGAATGCCAAAAAGCCCGCGTCGTCCCGCTTCCGTTTCCAAGAAGCCGGACTGCTTTGGGTCATCCTCTTCCTCGGCATCATCCTCACCTGGCAAGGCGGCACCGTCAAAGTCCCCGTATTCGAGATCGGCCCCGATGGCGAACGCCAACGCGTATTCGATGTCGGCGCCGATGGCGAGCGCACCCCACGCTTCGAAGAAAAGAATAAATTCCTCAACGCTCAAAACCTCGCGCTTCTCGCAAAAGATACCAGCTTCATTGCCATCATGGCGATTGGTGTGACACTGGTCATCATCGCCGGTGGAATAGATCTTTCGGTAGGTTCCATTTATGCCTTGGCTTCCGTAACCGCCGCACTCGTGATGCGAAGTTTTGGCCCTGAAGGAGCGAATGCAGGCACTTCACCTTGGATTTCAGTTTCTCTAGGAATTTCCACCTGCCTCGGCGTGGCCGTCTTATGCGGTTTGTTCAATGGTGGAATGACCACGCTGCTAAAAGTCCATCCTTTCATCATCACACTCGGCACCATGGCCATCTTTCGCGGTATCGCCTTTGTGATGACCAAGGGCCAGTCAATCGGCGGATTTCCCGAAGCATTTCGTAAACTCATCCAGTGGGGCACCAGTGATGGCCCAAGCCTGATGCCCATGATTGTGATGATATTGGTCACTATTATCGGCAGCATATATTTAAGCCGGATGGCTGCTGGCCGCCGCATCTACGCCATCGGCGGCAACGAACTCGCCAGCCGCTTCAGCGGCATCCGTGTGGAGCGCGTAAAGCTCGGTGTTTTCATCATCTCCGGCCTCACTGCGGGTGTGGCTGCCATGATTGCTCTTGGCTACTATGGCAGCGCCACTTCAGGCGATGGCCAAGGATATGAATTGAGAGTGATCGCTGCTGCCGTAGTAGGCGGCGCGAGCCTCTCCGGCGGCAAAGGCACCGCGCTCGGCGCCCTCCTCGGTGCCCTCATCATCCAGATGATCGATAGCGGCATCGTCATCCTCGGCATCGATCAAAACTACAGCCAGATCATCATCGGCGCCGTCGTCATCATCGCCGTCGTGCTGGACCAGTTCAACGCATGGCTCGCAAGAAAACGCCTCGTCTCTGTGCCGGAGAAAAAAACATAGTTCCTTCGATATTTTTATGCCGCGCACTGAAGAAGAAATCCTTGCCTGCATCCACAGTTTCGAACCGCAGAACGGCAATTGGCGCGCCTTGGACACATTGCTTGATGAACTCTGGCAACATCCACCCAAACTCTTATGGGTGAAACCGCTGTTTAGTATCTTTGAAAGATTTCCAGATGAAGATGGCGCAGGAGTTTTCTGGAGCATCATTCACGGTGTGGAAACGATTGATGGTTACGAAGACATATTACTTATTTCACAACAAGAGAGGCCGTGTGAGTTGAAAGAGGTAATGCTCACTCGCATTGCTAACTCCAATAAACGCACCCCTGAATCTGACTCACCTTAGCCCCAGCGGGGCGACCCGACGGTAGCCGTGGGTGACCAACGGGAACCTACGGAAACATGACCTACCACACCCGCGCCACGTAGTGGCGCGACGACCCACTATTTCATCCGATCCAAAAAATCTCTACTCCTCCTGTTACATTCCCGCAACACCACCATTCCCTATTCCCATCCCCGTCAATTTATCCTAATATCTCCTCATGCTTTCGAACCTGAAACCCTTCGTCCTCGGCATTTCCCTTTGCCTCGCTGCCCCTATGCTTCACGCCGTCGAGATCATCGCCCATCGCGGCGCGTCCCATGATGCGCCGGAAAACACCGTCGCATCCTCCAAGCTCGGCTTCCAGCAAAAGGCCGACGGTGTGGAGCTCGACGTCTATCTCGGCAAGGACAATTCCCTCCCCGTCATCCACGATGCCACCACCAAGCGCACTACCGGAGTGGACGGCAAGATCAAAGAGATGACCCTCGATGAATTCAAGAAGCTCGATGCCGGCACGTGGAAGAATCCGAAATATGCGGGCGAGAAAATCCCCACCCTCGACGAGATGCTTGAGACCGTGCCCAAGGGCAAGAAGATGGTCATCGAGATCAAAGACAAAGACGTCGCCATCGTCCCGCCTATGGTCGAATCTGTGAAGCGCAAGAAGATGACGCCGAAGGACGCGCTCTTCATCAGCTTCAACTATCCCGTGCTCGTCGCCACCAAGAAAGCGCTCCCCGAATACACCGCTCTTTACCTCGCCAGCTACAAGCAGGACAAAACCACCGGCGAAGTGAAACCCACCCTCGATGAACTTATCAAGCAGGCGAAAGACGCGAACTTCGAAGGCCTCAACCTCGATTACAAATGGCCCATCGACGAAGCCTTCGTAAAAAAGATTCACGGCGCCGGATTGAAATTCTACGTGTGGACCGTGAACGATGCCGAAGTCGCCAAACGCCTCGTCGCCGCCGGCGTAGACGGCATCACCACCGACCGCCCCGAATGGCTCCGCGAACAATTGAAGAAGTAATCAACGTGCTGCCGGATTCCAGCCGGCAGTATTGAGGCATCCGAATACCAACCGCCGGATAATGATAAACGGCCATCACAAAACGTAGCCGTTCCCTTCATACCTCATACTTCATAATTCATACTTGTTGCTGTGGCTTTCCTAACACTCAACGGCATTTGCAAACGCTTCCCCGGCGTCCTCGCCCTGGATGATGTTAGCGTGTCTGTGGCAAAGGGCAGTTGCCACGCCTTGATGGGCGAGAACGGCGCAGGCAAAAGCACCCTCGGAAAAATCCTCTCCGGCATCTATCCCGCCGACGCTGGCGAGATCACGCTGAACGGCCAGACCATCCATCCCACCGATCCTCTCACCGCCCGCAAGCTCGGCATCGCGATGGTCCATCAGGAACTCGCCTTCTGCCCCAACCTCAGCGTTGCCGAAAACCTCTGCCTCGGCGAGCTGCCCCAGCAATTCGGCATCGTGAACAAGCCGAAGATGCGCGAACTCGCCCGCGCCATGCTGCATGAGATTGAGGCGGATAACATCGATGTGGACCTGCCCATCAGCAGCCTTTCCACGGGCCAAGAGCAACTCGTGCAGATCGCCGCCGCCGTCGGCACGCACGCGCAAGTCATCGTGATGGATGAACCCACCAGCTCCCTCTCCGCGCACGAGAGCGAGCATCTCTTTCACTTGCTCGCGAAACTAAAAGCACGCGGTATTACCATCCTTTACGTCTCGCACCGCATGGAAGAAATCTTCCGGCTGTGCGATACCATCACCGTCCTGCGCGATGGCAAACACGTCAGCACCGAGAAGACGAGCGAGACGAATCCCGACCGCGTCATCCAGCAAATGGTCGGTCGCCAAGTCATCTGGCACACGCCCAAGCATCTGGAGAAAACGCCCGGCGAAGAACTCCTCCGCGTAGAAAACCTTTCCTCACCCGGCAAGTTCCGCGACATCAGCTTCACCCTTCGCGCCGGTGAAGTCCTCGGTTTCGCCGGACTCGTTGGTGCGGGCCGCAGTGAAGTCGCCCAAGCCATCTTCGGCCTTGATCCCCAAGCCACCGGCCGCGTGTGGATCGCTGGCAAAGAACTCCCGCTCGGCCACGTCAACGCCGCGCTCAATGCCGGACTCGGCCTATTGCCTGAAGACCGCAAACGCCAAGGCCTCGTCCTCTCCATGAACTGCCGCGAGAACACCTCTCTCGCCGCTCTCTCCCGCTTCACGCAATTCGGCTTTCTGAAACTCGGCGAAGAACAAACTCTCGCCCGCGAATATTCCGAACGCCTGCGTGTAAAAACTCCTTCACTCGAAACCGGCATCAACGGCCTCAGCGGCGGCAACCAGCAAAAGATCGCCCTCGCCAAATGGCTCGCCCGTCAGTGCAAAGTCCTCATCGTGGATGAACCCACCCGTGGCATCGACGTCGGTGCGAAATCTGAGATCTACGATCTCCTCGATGACCTCGCCTGCCAAGGCATCGCCCTTCTCGTCATCTCCTCCGAACTTCCCGAAGTCATGGGCCTCAGCCGCCGCATCCTCGTCCTCCGCGATGGCTCCATAGCCGGAGAAATCCAGCGCCCCGATTTCACCCAAGACTCCCTCATGCGCCTCATGGCCGGCCTAACCGCCGAAGCCGCTTAAGTGGAGCGTCGGCCCCATGCTCCTCCAATGCTTTCCGGGCAGGAACTTACCGGCGGGAGCCCACCAATACCTTCTCCCCCTTGGCTCCTCTGGGGCAGTATCAAGGATGTCGTAACCCTGTGCCCCCGAATGCGGTCAGTCCCTTCGTCATTCGTGCTTGGACATTGGTCATTCATACCGCTAAGGTATGCTGCTATGTCGTTGGTGAAGAAGACGCGGATTTTGGTCGGGATGAGCGGTGGAGTGGATTCCTCCGCCACGGCGGCTTTGCTGATTGAGCAGGGCTTCGACGTGGTGGGGGTGACGCTGAAGCTCTGGCCGCAGGATTGCGTCTCGCGGGCGGAGGATAAGTGCTGCGGGCCGCAGGCGGTGATGGATGCGCGGTCCGTGTGTCATAAGCTGGGGGTGCCCTACTATCTCATCGATGAATCGGCGGATTTTCAGAAGAAGGTGATCCAGTATTTTGCGGATGAGTATAAGTCCGGGCGCACGCCGAATCCGTGTGTGATGTGCAATCAGCATCTGAAGTTCGGCACGTTGCTGGAGCGGGCGCGGCAGTTGGGCGCGGAGTTCATCGCTACGGGGCATTTTGCGCGACTGGAGAAAGATCCGGTGACGGGTCGCACGTTGTTGAAGCGCGGGAAGGATTTGAAGAAGGATCAGAGTTACTTCCTCTTTTCGCTGCGGCAGGAGCAGCTTTCTCGCGCGATGTTCCCGCTGGGTGAACGCACGAAGAGTGATACGCGGGAGGTGGCGCGGTCGTGCAATCTCAAGACGGCGGACAAGGAGGAGAGCATGGAGATCTGCTTCGTGCCGGATAATAATTACGGGCGATTCCTGCAAGAGGCGAAGCTGGTGAGCAAGTCGCGCGGGGAGATCGTGGATGTGTATGGCACGAAGCTGGGTGAGCACGATGGCATCGCGTTTTATACAATCGGGCAGCGGAAGGGCTTGGGGATTTCTTCGGCGAAACCTCTCTATGTGATCGAGCTGGATGCGGAGACGAATCGCGTGATCGTGGGGGATGATACGTTACTGGAGCGGGATGAGTTCACGGTGCAGTATTGCAACTGGATCCCCTTCGAGCAGCCGCCGGAGTCGTTCGAGGCGATGGCGAAGATCCGTTACAATCATCCGGGCGCGATGGCGACGGTGTATCCGCAGGCGAACGGGACGGCGCGGGTGAAATTACACACGCCGCAACGCGCGGTGACGCCGGGGCAGGCGTGCGTGTTTTATCAGGAGGATTTGGTCGTGGGTGGCGGGTGGATTATGGTGCATAAGAGGGCGGTATCAGTGGGCGGGGGTAATTAAGATTCATCCTACATCTGCAATATTCCAAAGTCCCCGTCACGATGAGAGGGGGGATCGCGGTCGCGCTTTCCCGAAGCAACTTCATGCAATCCAAATTAGCGCACAAATTTGACGAAACTCAACTGGGTAAGTAACAACCTTTACCTAATCAGAATGTAAAATCAGCTCGAAATTGAGACTCTCAAAAATTCATACCACCTACCCTGCCTAACGTTAGCTAACGCGGAAACGCCCCTCAGAAAATGCTTGCGCGCAATTCAACCACATTCAAAACAAACTTGAGCAATCGCTTTGACGCACAAACAAAAAGCATAACCTTGCACTTCAAATCCAACCTCCACTACAGACTGGATTAAACTCACTCCGACTGTTTCCCTAATAAATGAGCTCTAATTCAAGTCACAAAACAATTGCAACTTAATACTTCTTGACATAATTAAAGCGTAATTAGATAAGAATCCAAGCTAACCCTCAGATAGAAATCATGAAAAACGGAAACCAAAACTTAAATCGACGTGATTTCCTAACATCAATTGGGGCCGGAAGCCTAGCTGGAATCCCTCTCGCAATTTCAACCAATGCACAGGAACAAACTAAACCACTAAGTACTTTTGAAGCAAAAGCAAAAGATTTGGATAACCAGTTCAGCAAGCATCAAAGTTTACTTAAAGATTTCAACCGTCAACGTCATTCGAGAATAGCAACATTCGAGCACGGTGTTGGATTGACCAGATTTTCCGAAGAATATGAAGCTGGCTGGAGAATGTATTATGGCGCACTCCGGACAGCGATCTCAGGAGGGACTAATTGGAAAAATTTACAGCTTACAACTGTTCCAGAACGGGTAGAATGGGACAATAGCGAATTTGGCCCATATTATTTCCACAAGCATGCAGCTGATCATTTGCAGGAAGAAGGAGCCACATACAAAAAAACATCTAAGTCCTTCACAGACCGTTATCAAGCCTTCATAAGAGACATCACCAGACCACCAATAGATGAAGCTGCATATGCCGAGCAAATCAAAATGGGTTTACGTTGGTCCGATGAAATGAGGATACTGTCCGAGCTTGAAGAAAGTCTTTCAACAGAATGGATGGCATTCGATGCCAGACAGCGTCAATCGTTTCCGAACGACCCAACAAAGTGGCGAAGCATGGCCCAATGGTATGAAAAAAACGGAGATCCTCAGATTGACGCTCAAATTACCTCTGTCAATTTGAGAAAAGCAAGCTGGCTGCATTGGGTTCAAAAAGCATTTGGCGGTGGAGAAGCTATATACAGTATCGGAGAAAAGTTTGATGCCAAAAATATGATTGAGGTCTCAGTGCCAGGAGTTCAATCAGGGCAACCAATTGGAAAAAAAAGGGTTTTCCCATACCAAATCTCATCGGATTTTCCCGACTGGCTGAAACAAGCAAGACAAGAGAATGCTCCTAATGTAGAGTTCACTATCCGCCAAAACAGCCAAGAATACGATTATCGAAAACAGGACATTTGTGGTGGAGTTGGCGTATCCTTTGGTTTTTTCGGTTTTTTTGCAGGCGCGCAAAGACAATCAGTTGCGATCAACACAAAGAGCAGCAGCTTTTCATTAAACTTCAAAGCCACTTTGAAAGTGTTCGATATTTCACCAGGAGCCTGGTATGATTCTACAGCGTTTGAAATCTTCAGCAAGGGTCCGTTCAATGCCGGATCCCCAATGGATAATTTGCTCAAGAGAGATGGCTTAGTTGGACCAGGAAAATTTATAAGCCATCGTCCTTCACGTGCAATCATAGCATATAAACCAAAAGTTACCGTTCGCGTGTCGAAAACGGAGTACCAGTATTTCCATGAGGTCACGCGAGGTGGGGGTGGTTTTTTCATTGGCCCATTCGCAATTGGAGGGGGCAGTTATTACGATGAAAAAAAACACGTCCAATGGAATGAGAGGGACGCATCAATAACTATTCACGATGGTCCTGATGCAGCAATGTTGTTAGCCATGGATAGTGAACCACTCTATTGAATAAACCAGAATGACACCTCCCCCTCGAACCATTGCTCTTGCATTGGCAATTTTATCTCTATCAGCGGGCTGCTCGACTAATAACGGCCCCATAGGAGGTGTCTTGTTGTCGAATATCTCAGGACCGGTAGCAGTCACTTCCGATGCGAGCAAATGGGGCTATAACAGTGAAGGTTCATCATCATCATGGAACATATTCGGTTTGATAAGCATAGGTGACGCAAGCATCGACAAAGCGAAAAGGGACGGTGCATCTTCAAGTTTTTACAAAATCAAAGTTACACACGTTGACTACACATGGAAGAGTTTCTTAGGAGTTGGGAAATATACAGTGAAAGTTTATTTTTATGACCCAGAAAAAGAAGCTCAAACAATCAGCAGCCGCAATTTGGAAAACGGCCTTACTCACTCTGATAGTAATGTCACAGATTAGTTGTGCATCCTGCCGACCACCATCCGGTACCATTTTCAATCAGAGCTCCGAGCCATTTGCAGCAACGCCTTCGGGATATAGCGGTAACCCTCACCTTTCCAGCAAACAATGGAATTTTTTCTCCCTGTTTGCCTGGGGCGATGCCAGCATTAAAAACGCAAGAGAACTAGGCCCAAACGGCACTCCGAGAATCGGCACCATCAGCCACGTAGATTCCGTTCAAAAGAGGATATTAGGCGTGCACATTCAAGAGACCGTTGTTTACGGAAATGCTCCATGAATGGCGAGCTAAAAGCCCCCACTTCAAGGCACATTTGAATGAAATTCCGCACCCTCTACTACTCTTTCGCTTTGGCTTTTCCTTTGCCCTTGGCTTTGGGTTGGGCGTCGGGGTCGGCTTGGGCGCCGGCTTGCGGGGGGTCTTCGGGGGTGACTTTCAGTTCTTTGCGGAGGCGGGCTAGTTCGGTTTGGAGGTCGGCTTGGATTTTGGCGTATTCGGGTTTGCCGTAAACGTCGGTGAGTTCTTTGGGGTCTTTTTTGAGGTCGATCATGCGCCATTCGTTGACGTCTTTTTCGTAGAAGTGGAAGAGTTTGTATTGGCCCTGGATGACGCCGTAGTGCTTACGGACGCTGTGGGCGCCGGGGTATTCGTAGTAGTGATAATACCAGCTTGTGCGCCAGTCTTTGGGCGTCTGGCCTTTCAGGACGGGGACGAGGCTCTTGCCTTGCATGTCGGCAGGCACGGGCAATCCGGCGGCGTCGAGGAAGGTTTCAGGGAGGTCGAGGATGGAGACCATGTCGTTATTCACGGTACCGGGTTTAGTCACGCCGGGCCAGCGGATGATGAAGGGGGTTTTCACGGATTCTTCGTAGATCCAGCGTTTATCGAACCAGCCGTGTTCGCCGAGGTAGAAACCCTGATCGGAGGCGTAGATGACGATGGTGTTTTTCGCGAGGCCGGTTTCATCGAGGTAATTCAGGACGCGGCCGATCTGGTCATCCATGGCATCGACGCAGCGGAGGTAGTCCTTCATGTAGCGCTGGTATTTCCAGCGGATGAGGTCTTCACCTTGGAGATTGAGCTTTTTGAATTCTTCGTTCTGGGGTTCGTAGAAGGCGTTCCAGACTTTGAGTTGCTCAGGATTGAGGTTCTTGGGCGGGGTGAGTTTGAGGTCATCGGGCGTCATCGTTTTCTCGATGGTCATGTCTTGTTCGCGCTCGGGTTTGCCGCGGCCGGAGTAGTTATCGAACAGCGTGTCGGGCTCGGGGAATTTTGTGTCTTTATAGTGATCGAAGTAGGCGGGGGCGGGCTGCCAGTTGCGGTGCGGGGATTTGTGCTGGTACATCATGACGAAGGGTTTCGTCTTGTCGCGCTTGTTCTTGAGCCAATCGAGGGTGTAGTCGGTGATGATCTCGGTGGTGTAGCCGGTGTGGGGTTTGCGGACGCCGTTCTCGATCATGGGCGGGTTATAATATGGCCCCTGCCCGACGAGGATGTTCCAATAATCGAAGCCGGTGGGGTCCGTTTCCAAATGCCATTTGCCGATGACGGCGGTCTGGTATCCGGCGGCTTGCATGTATTTCGGGAAGGTGGGTTGGGAACCGTCGAATTTATTGCCGTTCCGCACGAAGCCGTTCAGGTGGCTGTATTTGCCGCTCAGGATCGTCGCACGACTGGGGCCACAGATGGAGTTGCCGACGTAGCAGCGGTTGAAGAGCATGCCTTCTTTGGCAAGGCGGTCGATGTTCGGGGTTTTGTTATATTTAGAACCGTAGGCACTGATGGCGCCGTAGGCGTGGTCGTCAGAGAAGATGAGGAGGATGTTCGGGCGGGTGGTTTCGGCGGCGTGGGTGCTAACGAAGGAAGCCAAAACAAAAAGAGCCAGCGCCATCCAGGTGCGTAAGAGAAGATTCGGTTTTAGCATAAATCGTTTTGTCCCATAGGTTTGACGGAACGGGTGCGTTCGGGGTTACGTACTGATTTCAGCAGAAACTGGCCTAGGTGCAACAGCTATCATTTGATGTTCACCCGTAACCAGCAGCTTGACTTTCCGGGCTCCTTTTCCAATCGTCCCCGCGTCCGACCCATTTGGTCGCACCTGACGATACGATGCCCCTGAGCGACACCATATCCGCCCTGCTGAACACGCCGGAACCGGCCGACCTCGGCCCTCATCCGCGCGCAGGCACGCTGTCTGTCCGCGACGTGAATGCGCGGTTGGATGAAGCATTTCGCTTTGGCGGCATTTCCGCAGGCAGTCAGCAACTCATCCGTAGCGCCGTCCTGCTCTGGCACGACCATCTGGACGCCTCGCACACCATTTCCCAAGACCTGCACTCCAGCGATGGCAGTTTCCTCCACGGCATCATGCACCGCCGCGAGCCGGATTATTTCAACGCCAAGTATTGGTTCGCCCGCGTCCGCAATCACGCCAGCTACCCTGAGATCGCCCAACGCGTCAGCGCCTTCCTCGATGGCCAAGGTGCCACCGCCTTGAAGAGCGAACTCATCCCCGCTGGCAAATGGGACGCCGATGCCTTCGTGGACGCATGCGAAGCCGCCTCCGCCCGTCGCGGCACCGAAGCACAACGCACCCTGCTCCGCGAGATCCAACGCATCGAAACCACCGTGCTAATCGAGCGTTTCACCGGCACTGCTAGCCAGCGATGAACTTTTCAATCGAACAGGTGACAAACACTGGCGGCTCCCTTTCCTCCTTCTCCCCTCGGAGGGGAGAAGGATTGAGAATGAGGGGTGCCCCCTGTTCGGATTGGCTGCTCAAACACATTCCCCGGCACCCCTCACCCCAGCCCTCTCCCCTCCGAGGGGGCGAGGGAGATGGTCGATTCTGTGCGTAATCAATTTCTGTGAACGAATTTCTTGTAGTCCTTAACGCCGTGCTGCCGGTCTTTACCGTCGCGGGAGCTGGCTTTGGTTTGCGCCGTCTCGAATGGCTGACGGAAGAGGCGGATAAGAGCATGCTCAAGCTGCTCATCAATCTCCTCGTCCCTTGCCTCATCTTTGATTCCGTCCTCGGCAACAAGATGCTCACAGATATCGGCACCGTCTTCCTCGCGCCCATGGTCGGCTTCGGCACCGTGGCCGTGGGCGTGTTTATCTGCTGGCTCCTGCGCGGCACCGCCGGCCTCACGGATAAAAGCCGCGAAGGCACCTTCGCCTTCGTCACCGGTGTTTACAATTACGGCTACGTCCCCCTGCCGCTCGTCTATCTGCTCTTCAAAGACTCACCGGACATGGTCGGCCTCCTGCTCGTCCACAACGTCGGTGTGGAAATCGCCATGTGGACGCTCGGTCTCATGCTCCTCAGCGGCGTCTCCATCAAGACCGGCTGGCGCAAGCTCATCAACGCGCCTATCACCATGATCTTGGTATCGCTCGTGTTGAATCTTTTAGGCGCGGAGAATTGGATGCCCAAGTTCATCATACAGACCGCCCACATGCTCGGCCAATGCGCCATCCCCATCGGCATCTTGCTCGTGGGCGCAACGATTGCAGATCAACTCCCGGAATTCCACGCTGAGAAAGGCTGGCGCGTGATGGCTGCCTCCAGCTTCTTGCGACTCGCAATTCTGCCCGTGCTCTTCCTCCTGCTCGCGAAGTATCTCCCCTGCTCGCTCGAACTGAAACGCATCATCGTCATCCAAGGCGCGATGCCCGCCGCCGTCTTCCCCATCATCATGGCGCGCCACTACGGCGGCCATGCGCCAACGGCCTTGCGCATCGTCATCGGCACCACCGTGCTGGGTCTGCTGACCATTCCGCTGTGGATCAAGCTGGGCTTAAGATTTATCGAGCAATAGCCATCGTAGCCGCGGAGATAAGTAGGCGGACCCCTTATCCCGTAGCCGCGGACGTCAGTCCGCGGTTACGATTACTAAACCTTTTTCGCCGCCTTCTTGGCTTTCGATGTAGCCGGAGCCTTCTTCGCCACCGCTTTCTTCGGCGCAGGTGCCGCCGCGATCACCGGTGCTTTGATCTCCTTCTTCAACGCTGCCACGATGCCCGCGATGGTATGATCCTTCGCCTCGATATCCGGCTTCAAGCCCAGCGCCTCGATCGCCTTCGTCGTTTCCGGTCCGATGGAGATCGTGCGCAACTGCGGGAACTGCTGCTTCAGCTTCGGCAGATCAAACCGCGCATGGAAGTTCTCCACTGTGGAACTGCTCGTGAACGTCACCCAATCCGCACCGCTCTCGGTAAGCTTCGCCGCATTACCTGAAACATCTTCCGTCTCCGGCACCGTGCGATAGCACGCCACGTCATCAATGATCGCGCCCATCTTGGAGAGTTCCTGCGGCAATTCCGGATTCGCCACCTCCGCGCGCATCAGCAGCATGCGCACGTTCTCCACATCCTGATATTCCTTGAACGTCTTGATGATCTCGCGCGTCACGAACTTCTCCGGCATCAAGTCCACCTTGAGGTGCAACTCCTTCAGTTTCGACGCCGTCGCCGGACCCACTGCGAGGAATCGCGCACCGCCGATGGAGCGCACGTCATCGAACACGCGGAAGAACGCGTTGAAAAATTCCGTCACGCCATTCGGGCTCGTGAACACGATCCATTCATACGAACCGATCTCCAACATCGCATCCGCCAGCGCCGCCTTTTCATTCGGCGGCACGATCTTGATCGTCGGAATCTCCAACACCTCTGCGCCCAGTTCCAGCAACTGGCTGGACAACTGGCTCGCCTGCTCCCGCGTGCGCGTCACCACGATGCGTTTGCCGAAGAACTGCCGCTTCTCAAACCAGTTCAACTTCTCGCGCAAACCCACCACGCCACCGATGACCGTCACTGCGGGCGCTTTAAAACCCTTTTCCTCCACGATGTCCGCGATGGTCTCCAACGTGCCTTGGATCGATTCCTGATTCCCCCGCGTGCCCCAGCGCACCATCGCCACCGGCGTTCCCTTATCCGCACCCGCTTTCACCAGCTCGCTCGTGATCTGCCGGATGCGCTCCACGCCCATCAACACCACCTTCGTCCCCTTGTCCGCCGCGAGATGCTTCCAATCCAGCGACGTCTCTTCTTTCGTCGGATCTTCATGCCCCGTCAAAACCGTGAAGCTCGAGCAATGCTCGCGATGTGTGATGGGAATGCCCGCATAATTCGGCGCGGCCACGATGGAGGAGATGCCCGGCACCACCTCGAACGGCACGCCTTCCGCCTGTAATTCTTCAGCCTCTTCCCCGCCGCGACCAAAGAGATAGGGATCCCCGCCCTTGAGGCGCACCACGGTCTTGCCCTGCTTGGCCAGCTTCACGAGCAGTTGGTTCATCTCCTCCTGCGGGATGGCGTGATCCTTCGCGCGCTTGCCGCCGTAGATGATCTCGGCCGAGGACGGCGCGAGCCGCAGCAGGTCTGTGTTCACCAGCGCGTCATACACCACCACATCCGCGCGCTTGAGCAATTCCGCGCCACGCAACGTCAGGAGCCCGGCATCACCCGGACCCGCACCAACCAAGTAAACTGTGCCAATCGAACTCATGGGACCGAGGAATGTAGAGACTTGAAGCCTTGCCCGCAAGCGGTGTCCGCAGAGAAATCATCCTTCGACAGCTCGAAAAATCAGTTGGAAAGGAGTCCGCTATGCTGTTATCAATTCCCTGCAATGAAGTATCGTTTTTGGGGAGGGTTGTTCCTCGTATTCAGCATGTTGTCCGCCAAGTTGACTGGCCGGGCAGAAAGTTCACTCACACCCGGTCAGGTCGTGTGGTCTTACGCCTCCGGTTACACCAACCTCGTTGACTTCGCCGTTTCCAAAGATGGCCGGGTTTATCTCGGTTACTCTGACACCACAGCTGAATCAGTGCTGAACGAATATGGTTTTTACATAGTCACCCTGCGGCGTACGAACCAGCTAGTCGCTTTGCAGCATACCGGCGTTTTCAACTGGGAAAGATCTGATGCGGGACAGTATCTAGCCCTATTATCCGATGGCACTGTGGTGAGCAGCTTTTCGGATATCAGGCGCCGCATTGGAATGCATCCCACCGGAAATATTTATTATGGTACTTATGCGACCAACAATTTCTACATCTACAACCAAGCAGGCGGACTGGAGCACCATGGCACCACGGGTGGACGTGCAGCCGTCAATGCCGATGACAGCCTGCTCGTGGTCAACCTGCAGAAATACCCTTACAGCGCCTATCCTGCCGATGTAGCCCGGATCGAAGGGAACGAACATGCCAGCACGTGGTTGAGCAGTCAGGACCATGTGATAGGCGAAACTCCCGTGATCTCCCCCGACGGTACTTTTTATCTAACCTCTTGGGGTTCCACTGAACCGCTCACTCTCCCCAGCGGTGATATCATCCCCAATGATTCCATACCTCCCATTCTCTTCGCCTATAATTCGGATGGCTCTCGCAAATGGTCGCTGCTGGATGAAAGCTTCAATGTCGGTTATGGCACTCCGTCCATCGGTTCAGATGGCACGCTTTACGTTGCCTCTTACCGGTCTCTCACCAATCGCGCTCCAGACTGGAGTATCATCAGCGTGGAGAAAACTTATCACTTCAAGGCCGTCAGTCCGGAGGGCGCATTGAAGTGGAGCGTGGAAAAAGCCGAACCGTTTGGTCTTGCCGCCATCGGAGAGACAAACAACATCTATGTCTGCCACGGCACCAAACTGCTGGCACTGACCTCAAGCGGCACGGAGCGGTGGTCTTACGATGCTGAAGCACCTTTGAAATTGTGCCCCGCACTTGCTGCAGATGGCACGGTCTACGTCGCCACCGAACCCGGCAAGCTGCTTGCGATCAATTCTGAGGTCGGCAGCAAAGAGTGGGAATATGACGCCGGAAAACCCATCTATAACTCACCCGTCATCGGCACGAACGGCAATGTGTACCTGCTCGTGGACCGTGCGGATATGGTCGTCCTGAAAGGAAATGCCGAAGCAGCCAATGTACCATGGCCCATGGAACGCCACGATGCCCAGCGCACCAGCCGTGCGGTGCAGGCCAGCGCGCGTGAGATCGGCCGGAACGAAGAAGGCCAGGTCACCTTGATGCTCAACGTGGAACCGGGTCGCGACTACAAAGTGGAAGCTTCAGAAGATTTCGTTATCTGGACAGAAATAGGCTCATTCACCAGCACCTCGACGGCAAAATCATTCTTGGATGAAACCTCAGCGGATAAGCCGAAACGCTTCTACCGGCTGGTGGTGCCCTAGCCCTTGAGCTTCACGGCGATTTGCTGCCCCATGGCTTCGGCTTCAGCGGCCTTGCCAGCCAACGCATGACTCTTGGCCGGGCCATCGCGGAAGGAAATCGCTCTCAGCTTCAGAGCATCACCCTCAGCTTCGCCAAACGCTCCGACGGGACTTAGGCAGCCGCCGCCCATCGCGTTCAAAAACGCCCGCTCTGCCGTCACCGCATACCATGTGGGCAAGTGATTCAATACGGCACAAACCTTCTGCAAGCGCTCGTCATTCTTACGAATCTCGATGCCGATGGCTGCTTGTCCTACGCAGGGCAACATCTCCTCAAGGGAAAGATGACGAGCACGTAATTTCGGCGGGACTTCGGAGCCTTCCAATGTGCCATCTGCCTGTAATTTGAAACCGAGGCGATTCAAGCCCGCAGCAGCCAAGATCGTCGCAGCCAAGCCGGGATTCTCTGCGAGCTTGCGCAGGCGCGTGCCCACGTTGCCTCGGATCTCCACCACTTTCAGATCGGGACGTTGATGGAGTAACTGCGCTTTGCGGCGCGTGCTGCTGGTGGCTACCGTTGCGCCTTTCGGCAGTTCGGAAAGCTTCGGCAGCTTCTCACCGGGCAAACCGGGTTTGAAGACCATCACATCACGCACGTCCTCGCGCTTTGTCGTCGCACCGAGCACCAAACCATCGGGCAACTCCGTGGGCAGGTCTTTCAGGCTATGCACGGCCAAATCCGCTTCACCATTCAGCAAGGCAACTTCGAGTTCCTTGGTGAACAATCCCTTCGGCAACGTCGTGCCGGGATTGGTGATGGAGACGGTCTGCAGCTTGTCTCCGGTGGTCTTGATGATGTTGATCTGAAAGCTCTCGCCGGGAAATGCCTTTTGGCATAGCCCTTGGATCTGATGCGCCTGCGCCAGTGCCAAAGCACTTCCCCGCGTAGCGATGATGAACGGTTTCGAAGACATGGATTAAGCTGTAGAATCGTGACCGAAGGCGAAGCCGCCGTGGCCTTGTTCGCGCGGACCGCCGCCTTGCAGAAGTTCCTTCGCCTTGTCGCGGATGATGACTTCGCACTTGGCGATCTCTTCGCGGCGTTGCTTCAGGTAATCCTCCGCGATGGCTTGCAGGTCATCGATATTGTAGAGGTAAACGTTGTCGAGGAAGTTCACCTCGGGCTCGATATCGCGCGGCACGGCGATGTCGATGAGCAACAGCGGACGGTTATGTCGCAACGCCATGAGCGGTGTGAGCTTCTTGCGATCCAGCACGTAATGCGGTGCCGAGGTGCTGCTGATGACGATATCCACATTCGCGAACTCGCTTGCCCAATCATCGAAATTCACCGCACGTCCGTTCAGTTCCTTCGCCAACGCTTCCGCGCGATCGAAGGAACGGTTGGACACGATCACGCTCTTCGCCCCACGGCTGAGCAATGAACGTGCGGTCTTCTCGCTGGTGTCACCAGCACCAATAACCATCACATTACGATCACTAAGGGTCGTAAAAATCTTTTCCGCCAGTTCCACTGCTGCTGAACCCACTGAAACCGAACCGCGCTGGATGTTCGTGTTCGTGCGGATGTGCTTGGCCACGTTGAAGGCCTTTTGGAAAACCTTGTTCAGGCGTCCGCCAGTCTGCTTGTGCTGGAGCGCGATGTCGTAGGCTTTCTTGAGCTGGCCGAGGATTTCCGTCTCGCCGAGGAGCATGGAGTCCAGCCCGCTCGCGACCTTGAACAAGTGTTCGAGACTGTGCGGTTCGCCCAAGGTGTAGATCTCATTGTTCAGTTCGCCATTGAACTGACGATGGGCGACGAGAAATTCTTTCAGTGCCTTGAACGATTCTTTTTCGTTATGCGCCGTGACGACGTAGAGTTCCACGCGATTGCAGGTGGAGAGAATCACCGCTTCGCTCGCCAAGCCTGAGGCGCGCATCTGCTGGAGCACGTCCGGGATGATCGCCTCGGGAAAGGCGAAGCGCTCGCGCAATTCTACTGGCGAGGTATGATGATTCAGCCCTATGACGACGACGCTCATGGATTATGTATCGGCGAGAGGAGGTTCGTGCCCCAGAACGTCAGCAGCACAAACGCGAATCCCGCCACCGCTCCCCAGGCGAACTTCCGCCCACCCTGCTCCATCCGCCAGCGCATCAGCATGAGGCCCAGATACAGCCCCCAGACCAAAAACGACCACAGGACTTTGGGATCGTCCGACCAATACGACCCAATGGTTTTGTTGAGATAGGACATGCTGATGAGCAAGGCGACCGTCAGCAGACCAAAACCGGTGATGAGCAACCGCCACGTGACGACTTCAAGACGTTGGATGGGTGGCAGCAGTGAAAAGATGGCGCGAGCTTTGTGGAACTTCAGATCATGTTCCTGCGTGAGATACATGAGGCCTGCGCCTGAGCTGAGGCCGAAGGCGGCGTAAGCCAGCGCGAACAAGGCAGCGTGCAGGCTGTTCTGCCAGCCGGGAACGAAGAATTCGGGATTAGGCCCATGATGCTTATCCAAGGCAGGCATGAGCGCGAACACACCCAAGCAAAACAAGACAGGCGAGAGGAACGCGCCGAGAAATCTCAGGCGCGACCAGATGCCGATGACGAGATAGGCCGCTACCATGGTCCAAAGAATAAAGACCGTGGCTTCGTAGAGATTATTCACCGGGCAGCGGGAAAAGCTGAAACCACGCTGCATGAGGGCGACAGTGTGAGCGATGAAGGAACCGAGCAGCAAAAAGTAATTCACCCGGTTATCCTCACGGAAACCTTTCCGCCAGAGGAAGACCGAGTAAATCATGCTGATCCCGTAAAGCAGGACAGCGATCTGAAACCAGTTACGATCCGTCACAACGTTCCGTCAACTTACCGGATGACAGGCCGAGTGCAAATGGCAAAAATAGGCCCTCCTTGCCGGAAACCGGTCAGGCTTTGGCCAAATCGGTATCTTCCGGGAGCGGTTTGCCTTTGGTTTCAGGGGCGAACGGCAAGGCGGCCAAGCCCAAGAGGAAGATGAGGCTCAAACCGGCGCACGCGTTGCGGAACGCCTCGAGCTTGGCTTCCGGGGTGGTGGCTCCCTCAGACAGCTTGGCGGTCAACAATCCCAAGGTGAAGGGTCCACTGGCGGCGATGAAACGGCCGACGTTATAGCAGAAACTGGTTCCGGTGCTGCGGAGGCTGACGGGGAACAATTCCGGCAGGTAGATGGCAAAGCCAGCGAAGAGAGCCAGTTGGAAGAAGCCCATGATCGGGATCATCCAGAAAATGTCGCTCTTCTGGTCGAGGAACTTGAACACGCCTGCCGTAGCCAGCATGGCGCAGATGTACGCCATAACAAAGACGGGTTTACGACCATGCTTGGCAGCAAGTTTCGTAAACACAATCATGCCGAAGAAGGCGCCTATGTTCTGCAGGATCATGTTGATTCCTGTCCACATCGTCCGGTTACCCGCCAGCTTTTCTGGCGGTACTCCCTGCTCTTTCAGAATCTTGCCCACCACATCATTGATCAGCTCGGGAGAAAAGAACCCGATGCCCCACAGGCCCACCACTGCCGCTACGCACATCAACATGCCGACGATGGCGCGACCGCGCCAGCGGGCATCGCCCAGCAGGGCCGTGTAGGAACCGAATTTGACGCCGGAAATCTTGCCCGCAGCCTTGGCCTGCACCCATTTCTCCGGTTCTTTCAGGCGCATCTGGATGAACACGCAGAGGAAAGCGGGCAGCGCACCGATGACGAACATGTAACGCCATGCACTGCCGGGGGCGATGCTGGTCGTTTCCATATAACCGATCGTCACGGCGATCAATCCAGCCGTCACATTACCCACAGCGGAAAGTGCTTGTAGCAGGCCCAGAGCATGCGGACGTGCGCGATCCGGCACCGAATCGGCCACCAACGCCACCGAGAGACCGAACACACCGCCGACACCCAGTCCAGTCAGAAAACGATAGATGGAAAAATCTATGATTCCCTTGGAGAAGGCCGACAACCCCGTGCAGAGAGAATAAATCAGCACGGTGAGCGTCAGAGTTTTGGCGCGGCCGATCTTGTCACCGATGGACCCGAAGATCAGACCGCCCATGGCCCAACCGGCGACGAAGATGGAGGTGGCATATCCGCCCCATTCTTTCAGCACTGCCGGATCGGTTCCCTTGGGCATCAAGGCAGCGATGGCCGAACCGCGGGCCAAGATGAATAACTGCTGGTCCAGGCAATCGAACAGCCAGGCCAAGGAAGCCACTGTGAAGACAAACCAGTGATGCTTGTTCATCAGTTTGTACCAAGGCACCGATTCGTCCGTCGTCGCGTTTGAACTCATGTCTAAAGCGTTAAATTTAAAAGTTGCGATTGCTGAGACTTGCCATGCTTACCCTTTGCAGCGAAGTCCGCCAAGCAAGAATTGCCCGTACACGTATTTTTTCCCTGAAACAGGCATTGCCTAATGATAGACCGCTTATTAAGGTTTCTATTGTGACCCGAGGGTTTTTCCAAACACTGCTTATGCTACTGGCTCTCTGCCTGTCTAATGGCATGAGCAGAGCAGCGCAGTTTGGGCAGTTGGACGATTCGTTTTCTCGGGTATTTAGTGATGCTTCCGGCTTTATCAGCAACCTGACGGATGCCCCGGATGGGAAATATTTCGTATCAGGCACGTTTCACCGGGTGGGAGCAGTACGCCGCATCCATCTCGCCCGGATGAACCCGGACCATACACTAGACGCCTCTTTCAATGCCCGGCTTAGCGCGGTCAGTTCGATCCTCAAAGTCATGGTCCAGGCTGACGGAAAACCGATCATCCATGGAGCTTTGTTTCTGGCCGATGGCACGGTGCTGCCTCCGGTCACGAGGTTCACTGTGGATGGAACAGTCGATGATTCTTTCCAGCTGCCGCCAAACCTTGGCTCCATCTACAATGTGACATTGGTCCCTGCCTCTCAAAAAATCATCTTAAACGGACTGCTGCTCCCCACCAACAATGTCGCCAGCGCAGTGATGATCCAGTTGAATACGGATGGCAGCATCGACTCCGCTTTCACCAGCGCCATCAAACGCGGACCATCCATCCGGATCGAACCGGTGGCGGGAAATAAATTGATGCTGATCGGTTCATTCAGTCTCTCCCTCACTACTGAGGCATGGGAAACCAACAGTTCATCTCGAGGCCCACGCCCGAGGCCGTCCGATCTGCCACCTGCGGAACCCCAACCGCGCTCGCCCTCCCCGCTGCGGCTCAATGCAGATGGAAGTGTGGATGGCACATTCACCAACACGGCGATCCCAGAGTATGAGTCCATTTATCCAACCCCAGCAGGAGGAATATACTCCTTTCTCAATTACTCCACTTTAAGCGAAGGAAACACAAACGCTATCCAGCGGTTTCTACCCAATGGAGAAAAAGACCTGTCGTTCGCGCCAACATTTGAAGCTGGATTTTCCATCTCGACCCTCATGCCTCTGAAAAATGGCAAACTGCTGGTGCTGCTCTCGCGTTACAATGAAACAGAAACGTATGACTACATTCTGCAACGGCTGGCGGATGATGGCACAGTGGATTTGGATTACGAAACCACAACTACTGCCTTCTACTCCCTTGCTACAGACAGATTGGAACTCCCGGACGGCAGCCTCCTGATAGCTGACAATTCACTCAAACCATCGGGTTCCCATAAAAACCTGCACAAGATCCATTCCGATGGAACGATCGAAACCGAGATCGGCCCGGAATTTATAACATATTCCAGCCCCAGCGAACTTGTCCCGACCAGCGATGCCAAATTTTATATGGTAAAATCCGACGCGCCGGATTACCGAGCGCGGCTGAGCCGCTACCTGCCTGATGGATCTCCCGATGGAAGTTTTTACGCTTCAACCGGTGAAACCAACTCGCTCGACAGCATCAAGCTGCTGGCCAATGGAGACCTCATCGCTCTTGCCACGTCGTTTGGATCTTATGATCGCACGCTGGCGCGATTAAATAGTGCGGGTGATGTCTTGCGACAACTGAACGAAGGAGAATCTGCCTTCTATTTCAATTACGGCAGTTGGGATGCATTTCCCGATGGTCGTGTGATCGTGGGCAGCAGCGGTAACAGTCTTGAACCAAGTCCATTGATCAAAATGTTCACCGCTGAATTTGAAGAAGACCCAAGTTTTAATTCCGTACTGCACACAAATCGAGCATCGTTTACATTGATCGCGACTCCGGACAGCAAAATTTTGTCAGAAAGCTATTCCATCCCTCTCTTGATTCTGTCTGCAGGTTCTTCCTCATCCTCTGGAGAAGTTCAGTATTTTTACGAAAAATTCCTGTCTGAAGGTTCGCCAGATCCAAGCTTTCAACCAGGGACAAACCGTAGCTTTTCCAGCGTATTTGATGCTAAGAACAGGATGTATATTCCGCATTCTACAACTGGTGGCAGAGGCAGTGCCGGAAGAGGTCGCGACTTCCGTGAAGTCACAGGGAATGACCTGCCTTCCGCCTCAGCGATACCGCCCGTTCAGCGTTTTCTGGAGAATGGCACCCTAGACCCATATTTCAACGTGACATTGCCGGCAAATTCTTCCGCTTACCGGATCTGGGTGCAAAAGGACGGCCGCATTTTGGCAGCAGGCAGATTCTACAATGCCGATCAGACCAAAATCAGCACCTTGATCAGACTTTTACCTGATGGAACGATTGACGAATCTTTCTCCCCTCCTCCCGGTGAAGTGGTCCCCATCAATGCTATCGCTGTGGAAGCGGATGGAAATATATTGATCGGTGGGGCCTTCGACCAGATCGATGGGCAGCCTCGTGCTGGATTGGCCCGTTTGAAATCCATAGAGCAGCCACAGATGAAGAATCTGACGTTCACGAGTGGCGGCATCAGTCTGCAACTGGACGGGAATACGGGTTACACCTGGTTGATCCAATCCTCGCCTGATCTGAGCACTTGGACGACGATTTCCACGGTCACTACGGGGACAGAGACGGAGACCGTTGAACTGCCGGCACCGGGAAGCGGGAACAAATTTTATCGCGCGGTATTGGCACCGTAAATCACTGCAGGACTTGCTTCATCGCCGCGAGCAATTTCTCCTCAGCACCCTGCCCCACCCAATACCAATCATGCAGGTTGGTATCATTCTCCTGCCGATGTTTTTCTGTGGGGATGTAGCCAGTGGCGGACTCACCGTATCCGAGGGGCATCACGAAATTGTCAGGGCGAAGTTTCTGAGCGGCGAGTTGGAACTCCACGTAGGCTTCACCCGGTAACAGCAGGAGTTGGGCGGAACCGAGATCGAGGAGTGGAATATCCACGGGCTTTTCGGCATCTAGGCGGCGACGCCAGCTCAAGGCCATGGCAGCGAGGCATTGATCCCATGCTTTGTTCTCGGGCGTGAGTTTTTTCTCCAAAGCGGCGATGGTGAACTCCGCTTCAGCGCGTGGAGGAAATGTCACGGTGCTGTTGCGAAATTGCAGTTTGCTGATCGGCTGCCGTTTCGTGTTCTCCCACGCGAGTTTCATGCCCGCGTGGAGCCGGTCAGCGAGCACTTGGCGGTTGGCGCGGTCGCCGTTGTTGTATTTGCCAGCGGTGACGTTGCCGCTGCAACCGGAGGCGTAGATCTGGAAGACTTCCGGCAAATCTTTTTGACGCTGAGCGCGGGCGAGGCCGGGGAAATCGGCGGAGACTTCGCCGGTGCGGTAATAGCTCATGGGGTGGATGGCATAGCTGTTCAGCGCGGCGAGCGGTTTATCACCATCCCAGAAGCTGAGGCATTTGCAGAATGGGTCGATGATGCCTTCATCCGCTTCGATGGCGAAGACATTCTTCGTAGCACTGCCGCGATCGAAGCGGACGGTGCCATCCGGCATCGCGTAGCGGCGATTCGAGGCGAGGCGCTCGACCTGCCCCTGCCCCGCACCGATGTGCGTGACGCGTCGGCCTTGTGGCATGGAATCGCGTAAGGCCTTGGCGACGCGCTGCACCGCAGTCTCGTGGAAATCGAGATCGCAGATGGAGCCGGTGAGTTTGCGTTCGCGCAGAATTTTTTCGGCGGTCAAATCCATCACCGGCGCTTCGTGTTGGTGGATGCTGGTGATCATCACGCGCACGGGATCAGTGCCAGCGGCTTCGGCAAGAACTGTGCGCCAGCGTTCGTAGGCGTCGTTGCGGATCTCGCACCAGTCCACGGAGACGAACACGACAGGCCTGTCCCCGCCGAGCAAAACAAAGCCGCGCGCAAGCAAGGGGTCCGCGATGCTCTTGGCCTGCCAGAGGCCGCCCATCATGCCGTGGCCGATGGGGACGGTGACGTCTGCAGAGAAGGTGGCGATGCGGAAGCCAGTAGAATCAGCGGCGCTGAGGAGGGAGGGAAAGGCCAGCGCGGCGGAGGTTAGTATCAGAAACTGACGGCAATTCATCGCAGTTTTCGGATGACCCAGAAGTAGAAACGGTCGCGCTTAATGTAGAAGAACACGGAAACGAACAAGATGATATGGTAGAAGAAAATCGTACCGATCGTGAACCAGTTGGAACTGGCCCATGCGGGCCAGAACGCGATAAGCCACAACGGCAGGGAGAAAAACAGTCCAAGAACAAGCGTCACGGAAAGATTGAACAGCAAACGATAAAAAGCCGCTCCCTTGGGAAAATCGACTGCACACAGCAGAACCGTCCCGATGATTAGGACGATCCACTCTGCTTTGTCCAACTGCTCCATAGATACTTTCAGGGGAAGTAGAGCACGGCTGACAAAGTCTTCACAGTCTATTTTGAAGAAATGAATGACATCGGCACTCACCTTTCAGAATTTTGGAAAAGCCATCGACTCCATCACGACATGACCGACCGTTGATGCGAATGACCAAGGAAACACTTTAACCTTTTCAACCACCACCATCGTCTTACCCTTGGACGCATTCACTGCAAGCCATGAAACGCCTGACTTTTTTCTTCGCCCTGGCCGCATTGCTTTTCCACGTAACGGTCCACGCCGCCGCCAAGCCCAACATCATCTACATCCTCAGCGATGACCTCGGCTATGGTGATCTCTCGTGCCTGAATCCGCAAAGCAAGATCAAAACACCGCATGCCGATCGCCTCGCGCGCGAGGGCATGATCTTCACCGATGCCCATTCCGGCTCCGCCGTCTGCACGCCCACGCGCTACGGAATCATCACCGGACGTTACGCGTGGCGTTCCAAACTCAAGAACGGCGTGCTCGGCGGCCTCAGCCCGCGCCTCATCGAGCCCGGTCGTGAAACCGTCGCGAGCTTCCTCAAATCCCAAGGCTACGCCACCGCTTGCATCGGCAAATGGCACATGGGCATGGATTGGACCCTCAAGCCCGGCAAAGAAGTCTCCGAACTGAACATCGAAAAACCTGAGCAAGTCTGGAACGTCGATTATACCCAACCCATCAAGAACGGCCCGAACAGCGTCGGCTTCGATTACTACTACGGCATCAGCGCCTCGCTCGACATGGTTCCCTACACCTACATCGAGAACGACAAGGTGACCGTGAACCCCACCGAGGAAAAGCAATTCGCCATGTATTTGGGCAAAGATGGCGGTAACACGCGCAAAGGCCCCACCGCTCCCGGCTTCGATGCCGCGAATGTGCTACCTGATTTCGCGAAGAAAGCCACCAGCTACATCGCGCAACAGGCCAAGGCCGCGAAAGACGGCAAACCCTTCTTCCTCTACCTCCCTCTCGCATCGCCGCACACACCCATTCTCCCCACGAAAGAATGGCAGGACAAAAGCGGCGTGAGCGCTTACGCCGACTTCGTTCTGCAAAACGATTGGGCTCTCGGCCAAGTCATGGAAGCGCTCGAGAAAAACGGTCTCGCAGAAAATACCCTCCTCATCTTCACGAGCGACAATGGCTGCTCCAATCAAGCCGACTATCCTGACCTTCTCGCGAAAGGTCACAACCCCAGCCACATCTTCCGTGGGCATAAAGCGGATATCTTCGAAGGCGGCCATCACATCCCCTTCATCGCCCGCTGGCCCGCGAAAGTGAAAGCAGACAGCACCTACGATCACACCATCTGCCTCACCGACCTCTTCGCCACCGTCGCCGCGATCACCGATCAAAAACTCCCCGACACCGCCGCCGAAGACAGCGTGAGCCTTCTCCCAGCGTTCACTGGCAAAACGAAAACTGCCCTCCGCGAAGCCACCGTGCATCACTCCATCAACGGCTCCTTCGCCATCCGCCAAGGCGAATGGAAACTCTGCCTCACGCCCGATTCCGGCGGCTGGAGCGCACCTCGCCCGGGTCGCGATGACGCCTCAGCCCTACCCCTCATCCAGCTCTACAATCTCACCAGCGACATCGGCGAACAAAAGAACGTGCAGGCCGAGAACCCGGAAGTCGTATCCAAACTCACCAAGCTCCTGGAGAAATACGTCGCCGAAGGCCGCAGCACGCCCGGCAAACCGCAAGCAAACAACGGCGAAGTGACCATTCAAAAAAAGGTCACGCCAGTTCCGGCGGCGAAGAAAAAGAAGTGATCAGCTTAAACTGTCGCTTTCTTCCACGGTCCTGTAATAGCCAGCGTCATCCCCGCCTTTTGGATATTCACAAACAAAGTGGAACCATCCGGTGAGAACGTTACTCCTGCGAACTCTGAGTTGATATAAGGATTATGCGCCAGTTTGTAGATCTCCCCTTGAGGCGTCACGCCCACGAGGAACTGATCCCCCTTGCCATCCTCGCAGATCACCAGATCGCCCCAAGGTGACACCGTCAGGTTATCGGCATTATCCACCAATGCATCGTCGTTCGGCTCGATGAACAGCTCCACTTCACCCGGTGCCTCCTTCTCGCGTTTGTTGCCTTCATACGGACTCGGCTTGTAACGCCAGATCTGGCCCTTCTGGTTCTTCCCGCCACTCGTGCAGGCGAAGTAGATCTCGCCATTCCCATACCACATGCCTTCACCACGCGCGAAGCGCGCCGCCCCGAGATTGTAGCCGCGATAACGCAGATCATCAGCGCGCCCATCCACATTCTCGATGTCCACCCAGCGCACGGCGAAGCGTTTGCCCGTTGGCATCGTGGCTTCCTTCCAATTGCGAGTGTCGATGCTCTTCTGATCTACAAATACCAGCGCCTGCAATTGCCCACCCTTCGCCAACTTGCCCGCTTCCGTGGGAATGAAACGATAAATCAAACTGTCTGGACGATCTTCCGTCTCGTAAACAATTCCTGAAACGGGATCGACAGCCACAGCTTCGTGATTGAATCGTCCCATCGCCTTCAAAGGAATCGGTTCCGCAAGTTTGGGCGTGGCTGATGCGGGCACCTCGAAGTTGAACCCGTGATTCTTGTCCAAGTCCAACCCTGCCAGTTCCACCGTCTCCTCGCACGTGATCCATGAATTCCATGGTGTGGGACCACCGGCGCAATTGCGCACCGTGCCCGCGAGGCTCAGATACTGGCTCACGATTGCTTGCGTACGCGTGTTGAAAACCACCGTGCTCGTGCCGCCCTGACACGGCTTGCCCTTGCGACCAGCATCGTAAAAATGCTCATCCTTCAGCTTGCTGCGCCGCTTGAAATCTTTACCGAAAGCACCCGATGATGCACCGGAAGTCGTGCCCACCTCGTGATTGCGAATAAGGATGGTCAATCCGTTCGGTCCGGCGAAGGTCGCCATGCCATCTGGCGCAGAAGGCACAAGTAAGCCATCCGTCATCTCATCGCCTGTGCGGGAGATAATAGAATATTTGAAGCCCTTCGGCAGATCGAGAATCTTGTTCGGGTCAGGACGCAGCGCGCCATAGCCGATTTTCTTGGCGGATGATTTGGAAGCTGTGCTGCAACCGGTGGCGAACATTTGCAAACCGGCAAAACCCACGGCATACGCGGCTGCGGTTTGGAGGAACTGACGACGTGAAGCGGTTTTGTTCATGGTTTCAATTATTAGCTGCGCCACACCAACACCTTGTCTTTACCGTTATCTGCGAAGGATTCGTTGAACGCATTCAAACGCACCGTCATCTGCTTCGATGTCAGTGCCACTTCCACCCAGCCATTGGTCATCGTCTGCGCAAAGACATAGGCGACTGCCGGAAGATTCACCTGATGGATGCCGCTCTCGTGCTGCTCCAATTTCCACGTGTGTGAATGACCGTAGAAGATCGCCTTCACCTGTTTGCGCGGAGCGAGCACATCCCAGAGCTTCACCGTGTCCGTGAGGCCGGTCGGCTTTTCTTTCAAATCGGGATTGTGATGCATCATCACGATGGCGGGTTTGTCTTTCCGCGCATCAAGTTCCTTGGCGAGCCAAGCAAGTTGTGCTTCGCCCAGCAAACCGGGCGTCTTATTCACCACATCCAACGTATCCAGCAGGAACCAGTTCGCTTCCTTGCCCGGCACGATGCTCACCTGCTTATCCGTCACCACCGCCTTTTGATCGCCCGCTTCTTTCAAGCCTTTGCGGATGTTCTCGCGATGATCGTGATTGCCCAGCGTGACATGCACGGGCAATCCTGCCTGACGCAACGGATCGATCAATTGCGTGAACGTCGCGTAATCAGCCACTTCGCCAGTGTTGTAAGCACAATCACCATTCACAAACGCGCCCTTCGCACCTTTGCCTTTCGCGAGCGCCGCTTTCACGGCCCGCTCCAAGTTTTCCGCCATGTTCACTCCACGCGCTATTGTGGCCTTATCTGCTGCCACGTGAGGATCGGAGAAGAGCAGCCATTGTTCGGCCTCCGCTTCCGCAGCGGATAATTGGAGCGCGCCATGAACGGCAGCTATGCCACCCGCCAGACTAGCGAGAAAGCGGCGGCGTGAATGTGCGGGCAAATGGATGGGCATGATGATGTCCTATTGTTTCGCTTTCTTTTTTCCCTGACCAGCACCACCCGCCGCTTTGACGGGAATTTTCCAGTCCGGTGAATCTGTCCGCGCTTTCGCAAAAATCTCCTTCATCTTCGCGACAACTTCGGGGTTCTTCTCCGCCACATTGTTCTCTTCGCCGATATCTTTGCTCAGATCATATAGCTCGATCGGTACGCCATCGCCAAAGCCTAATCGCACTGCCTTCCAATTGCCCGCACGCACCGCCGTCTTGCCGCCTTGCTCGTAAAATTCCCAATACAGATACCCGTGCAGCTTCTGCTCCTTGTCTTTCCCCAATAAGGTGGGCGCGAAGCTGATGCTATCCAAGCCTTCGGGTGCTTTGCCTCCGCTCAAATCTGCGACGGTGGCCATGAAGTCACCGAAATAGCCGATATGTTCGCTCGTGCTGCCGCCCTTGATCTTGCCGGGCCAGCGGACAATGAACGGCACACGAATGCCGCCTTCATAAAGATCACGCTTCATGCCGCGTAACGGGCCATTGGCATTGAAGAACTCTGGATCGTTGCCTCCTTCCTTGTGATTGCCGTTGTCAGACGTGAAGATGACGAGTGTCTTCTTGTCGATGCCGAGTTTCTTGAGCTTATCCATCAGGCGCCCCACATCAGCATCAAGACGAGTGACCATGGCGGCTTGGCCTTTATCTGGCGCTTTCCAGTCGAGATTCTCGTATTGGCCATTGGTGGGTATCTCCTGCCCATTGCCAGTGCCGCGAGTGCCTTCGTTGTTCGCGTGCGGCAGGGTGAAGGCCAGATAGAGGAAGAAGGGTTTGGCTTTGTTCGCTTCCACCCATGTAAGTGCCTCCTCGGCCATCAGATCGTGGCTGTATTGTTTCTTCACTGTGGCCCAACCTTGGCCGTAATCGCCCTCGCCCGGCACGATGTTTTCCAGATACACGCGCGATTCATTGCGAATAAGAAATTCGGGATAGTAATTATGCGCGTGATGCTGGTTCAGGTAGCCGAAGAAATGATCGAAGCCTTTCTTGTTCGGATGACCTTCGGAGTTCTCCTCGCTCAAACCCCACTTGCCGATGAGTGCCGTGGTATAGCCTGCGCTTTTGAGCACTTCCGCAACGGTGACATCATCCTTGCGGACAGTTTGTGGCATGGGATTTTCTTTTCCGGCATTGCCGCGCACACGCGCATGACCGATGTGTTTGCCGGTCATCAACACACAGCGTGAAGGCGCACAGACCGGCGCACCGGCGTAGAACTGGGTGAAGCGCATGCCTTCCTTGGCCAGCTTGTCGATGTTCGGCGTCTTGATCTTCAGCTGGCCGTAACAGCCCAGATCGCCGTAGCCCAAGTCATCCGCCATGATGTAGATGATGTTCGGTTGCTCGGATTTTTGGGTGGCTGCGGAAAGAACTTCTGCTGCTGTCAAAACGACAAGCAAAATCAGGAGGAACATGCGCGCTTTAGGAGTCATTTCCGGAGACTAGATGGAAGGGCGGGCTTCCACAATCCTGTTTCAAAAGGCTTTCCAGGATTGATCCCAAATACATTCACCTGTCTGTGCTCCCGAACCATCAGCGCAGATTTTGACCGCCTTTTTTTAAATGACATCCGCTGGCACTGCATTGGTCGTCGCCGGGACACTCTTCTCTTCAGTCGCCGCTTTCAACTTTAGGATCACTTCACCGTTCTCAATCGTCAGTTTCTCCACCCGTTGTAGAATCTTCTCTTCCTGGGGGTCCAGCTTGATGTCCTTGGCCAAGTTCTCGTTTTTCAACTGCGTGATAAACGAGGGCGAGGCAGGAGTCCCGTTCATCTCCAACGAATCCAGACGCACGTCGATTTTGCCATCCACAATGGAGACTTTCAAACCGGCCTTGCCATTCAGGAAACGACCTTTGAGCGCGTCCAGTCCGAATCCATCCAGCGGCACCGCCACCGCACTGGTGATCGTATCCTTGCCGATCTCGATGTGGAACTTGTCGCGCATATTCTTCAATTCATCCTGAGAATGGATAAGCACGTTGATATCCCGGGCGTTCAGCTTGAGCGTGACTTCATTGGTCAGGGCATTGGCAGCGATCTTGAAATTATCCAGCCGGTTGGTGAGTGATTGAACCTCGGCATCAGTATAAGTCACGGCAGGCAACTGGTTTGCCGTAGCACTGGTATAGGTATTCACCAGCTTCTTGTACCCCCAACGCGCACCGAAAAAGATGACCGCAACACCGACGATGAACATCACGAACATCGTCGCGCAGCCATAGATGAGACAGTTTTTCGTATTGGATTTGCCTTCGCTCATGGCGCTGAATCTGGCACATATCCCATTACACAACAACCGGTTTGCTTGTAACTGGGACACATTTGAACGATGCTCCGTCCCGGGGTCAAAAAGTAACACAACCATCACCGCATGCCGGTGTTGGATAAAGACCATGGAAAACAATCCCTCAGCAGAACCCGTCGGACGTGGCATCAGGGCCAGTGTCATCTTCGCGTCTTTAGCCATTTGCGTGCTGCTGTTTTGGGGGATAAAGAATGTCTTCCAAGGCGGCTCAAAACTGGATGACGAAACAAAACTTGAACGTAAAAGTTCCTTTTCCGCAGTCAAACACGATCCCTCCGCACCTTCCCCTCCCCCCTCCGTTCCTGCACCGACGAGCAAGGTGGAGGAGCCAGCAATCACACTACTCAAATTAACCACCACACCGTCAACTGCTACGGTTGAGCCGGTAAAGACCATCCCCGCCGCGACACTCACCGCCTCCAGCGGCGCATCCGCCTCGGTGCAATCCAGTGGGGCGGCCACAGACTTTGGAATGATTTCAGGCAAAGTAGTTTTACAAGGTGTTCCAGAACCGGAGAAACCACTGCCATTGGACCCCTCTTGCGGCAATCTGCACAAGGGTACCAAACCAACCACGCAGTTCCACGTCGTCGCTGGCGATGGCGGATTGGCGGATGTTTTCGTTCACATCGTCAAAGGGCTGGAAAATCGTAATTTTCTGCCACCTGAAAAAGCATTGGTGCTCGATCAAATCGGCTGTGTTTATGTTCCCTATGTAGGTGGAGCACAGGTCGGCCAGACGATTGAGGTGAGAAACTCCGACCCCTTGCTGCACAATGTCCATCCCACACCCGCCGTCGCAGGCAATAAAGAAGCCAACAAAGCACATCTGCCTAAAGCCGCCCCATTGCTTTTCCGCTGGGACAATCCCGAAGTGTTCCTGCGCTTCAAATGTGACGTCCATCCATGGATGTTCTCCTATATCGGTCTCGTGAATCATCCCTACTTCGCCGTCACCGATGCCAATGGTAATTTCACAATCCAGAACGTGCCGCCGGGCAATTACACCGTGGAATTGTATCACCGCAAATCCGGCAAGATTTCTAAGGACATCATCGTCAATGCAGGCCATACGACGGCCATCACTGTCAGCATGGAAGTGATAAAGTAACTCTCGCTCTCCTCTTCGTGAGAAAAGAAACCGGCGCATCCGTCAGTCCTGACGGATGCGACGGTTCTCGTTTAGTTAAATAACTGGTTAAGCAGCCGGTGCTTCTGGCGTCTCTACCGCTGCCGCCGCCGATTCATCCCCTTCTTCACTGATGACCGGAGCGATGGCTTGCAGCTTATCTTTCTCATCCAGATTGATGAGCTTTACACCCATCGTATTGCGACCTGCTTCGCGAATGTCTTTCACGAATGTGCGGACCATCTGGCCCGCTGACGTGATAAGCATGATCTCATCCGTATCCTTCACGGTCAAAGCTCCGGCGATGCCGCCCGTCTTGTCCGTGGTCTTCATCGTGATGATACCCTTACCACCGCGCGATTGGATGCGGTATTCCTCGAAGTCCGTGCGCTTGCCGATGCCGTTCTCGCCTGCCACCAGCAAGGTGCCATCCTGTTGCACGATCGCCACCGCCACCACTGTGTCGGCATCGCTCAATGAGATGCCTCGCACACCCGTGGCCGGACGGCCCATGCAACGAACGTCCTCTTCCGAGAAGCGGATGCTCATGCCTTCATGAGTGATGATCACGACGTTGTCAGCACCGCTCGTGAGCTTGGCGTCAATGAGCGTATCACCCTCTTCGATCGTGATGGCGATGATGCCACCCTTACGCACATTGGCGAAGTCTTCCAGCGCCGTCTTCTTCACCGTGCCCTTCAGCGTGGTGAAGAACACGAAGTTCGGCTGTTGCCATGTCTGGTCTTCCTTGTTCGGACCATACTTGGCAAGCACGCGAACCAGCGCAGCGATTTTCTCATCGGAACGCAGTTCCAAGATATTCGCGATACTACGGCCTTTCGAGGCGCGACCCATATCAGGGATCTCATGCACACGCTCCACATACACGCGACCACTGTTCGTGAAGAACATGAGGTAATCGTGCGTGCTGGCGGTGAAAAGATGCTCGATGAAATCATTCTCTTCCGGTGAATCACCTTCCTTGGTCGTCATGCCGATGACGCCCTTGCCGCCGCGACGTTGCGCGCGGTAGCTGGAGACATTCGTGCGCTTGATCAGGCCGCTGTGCGTGATGGTGACGATGACACCTTCATTCGCGATGAGGTCCTCGATCGCCATCTCGCCTTCATCCGGCACGATCTGCGTCATACGCGGAGTCGCGTACTTCGTTTTGATCTCCAGCAACTCGGCCTTGATGATGGCCATCACGCGCGATTCCTTCGCGAGGATGTCCAGCAAGTCCTTGATGACTTCCAAGATGGCCTTGTATTCCTGCTCCACCTTGTCGATCTCCAAGCCCGTAAGCTGATACAGGCGCAGATCGAGGATCGCATTCACCTGCCGCTCATTCAATGCATAGCGGCCATTCGTGATGTTCGCCTCACTACGGATAAGCACGCCCCAGGCTTCCACTTGCGCACGGCTCCATTCGTAAGCCAGCAACTTGATCTTGGCCTCATCACGATTCTTGGAACTGCGGATGATGTGGATGAACTCGTCCAAGTTCGCCAGGGCCACCATGTAGCCTTCCAGCAGCTCGGCCTTCTCCTCCGCCTTCTTCAATTCATAGCGGGTGCGGCGCAGAATGACTTCACGACGATGCTCGATGTAGCACGTGATGAGGTCTTTCAGGTTCAGTGTCTTCGGACGGCCATGATCAATGGCCAGCATGTTCACGCTGAAGGTGCCTTCGAGCGCGGTATGCTTGAAAAGATTGTTGATGACCACCTTGGACACCGCATCGCGCTTGAGTTCCATGACGAGACGCGTGTTCTCATCTGACTCATTGCGCATCGCGGAGATGTCCGTGATGACCTTCTCATTGATCAGCTCGGCGATGCGTTCTTCCAGCGCCGCCCGGTTCACGTTGAACGGGATCTCCGTGACGACGATCTGCTCGCGATTGCCCTTGAGCTGTTCCACGCCGAGGCAGCCACGCAGCCTCACACTGCCGCGCCCCGTCATGAAGTAATTCTTGATGCCCTCGTATCCGAGGATCACACCGCCCGTGGGAAAATCCGGGCCTTTGATGAACTTCATCAACTCCGGGATCGTGATATTCGGATTATCGATCTGAGCACACACGCCATCGATCACCTCGCCCAAGTTATGCGGCGGGATGTTCGTGGCCATACCGACGGCGATACCTGTACCGCCATTGACGAGGAGATTCGGGAACGCGGCGGGAAGAACGGTCGGCTCGGTGAGACGCTCGTCGTAGTTCGGAGCGAAGTCCACCGTGTCCTTGTCCATGTCCGTCATCAAGGACGCGCCGAGATGCGTCAAACGCGCCTCGGTATAACGCATGGCCGCCGGCGGGTCGTTCTCAATGGAACCGAAGTTACCTTTGCCATGCACCAGGCGTTCACGCATCGCCCACGGCTGGGCCATATGCACGAGCGTGGGGTAGATCACCGCTTCACCGTGCGGGTGATAGTTACCCGAAGTGTCACCGCAAATCTTCGCGCACTTCATGTGCTTGCGCCCCGGATAGAGCGAAAGCTCGTGCATCGCGAACAGGATGCGGCGCTGGGAAGGCTTCAGGCCGTCGCGCACATCCGGCAACGCGCGCGAGATGATGACGGACATCGAATAGTCGAGGAACGAGTTCTTGATCTCGTCCGCGACGTTGATTTTTTGGACCTTCTCCCCTTGGGCGTAAATGGAGCCAGGTGTGCTCGGCGGCGTCGGAGGCGGTGGTTGATCGTTTTCGTCTGCCATGGTCGTAAAATTTTTTAATTGGCCGATTCGTCCTCAAGCGGCGGGAATACTTCCAATCCCATCATCGTCGCCGCATCCCTCATGCGAACATCGGTGGTCACGAGCGGAAAATCCTGGCACAGATCGGCCGTTGCCAAATGAATGGCATCCAGTGTCCGCAAGGCCACTTTGGGATGGCATTGCTCCAGCATGTAACGGGCTTTCCGCAGCACCACGCTGTTCATCGGTTCCAGTTTGATCTCTCCTGCTTCCACACGGGATTCAAATTCACGCCAAGCAAGGCGGCGGTCTTTGGCGGAAATCTTCCCGGCGCGTTCACGGGCTTGCAACGCAGAGAAAATTTCTGTTTCAGCCAGCTCGGACGTCACCACGGGCTTGCCCTCCAGTGAACGCACGAAAAACTCACTGTCGGGTTCGACAGCCAGCAATTTGACCAGGATGCACGAGTCCAGATACATGATTACCAGCCACGCCCCTCCCGGTCTTCGCGGATGATTTCCTCCGCTGAAGGACCGCCCTTCCATGCAGGCATTTTCTTGAGATGCTCACGCGTCCCGGTGAAAACCTTGCGCTGTTCGCGCTTGGTCACAGGTGTGAGCACCGCCTTGGGAACACCATCCGACGTGATGGTGACTTCCTGCCCGCTGGCAACCATTTCTAGCAATGCAGAAAGCTTGGCCTTGGCCGCACGGACCGGAATGGAAAGCCCGATTCCCGGCAGCGCGACCGCCTCTTGCAACATCATCTGATCCGGTTTTGATTCCGGGTATTTTGTGATGCGTTTCTCTTTCATGCAATAAATGTAGTCACACGTGACTACATTGTCAAATTATCAATTAAACATCCAGATTCCGCACGTTCAGCGCATTGTCCTCAATGAACTGGCGGCGTGGCTCTACCTCATCCCCCATCAAGCGTGTGAACATCTCTTCGGCTTCCACAGCGTCTGAAAGATCGATGCGCAGCAGCTTGCGTTTGACCGGATTCATGGTCGTCTCGAAAAGCTCCTTCGCGTCCATTTCACCCAGACCTTTGAAGCGATACATCTGGATGCCCTTCTTACCGACACCGATGACGCCTTTCAAAATCTCCGGAATGGAGAACAGCGGCGCGATTGTGGCCTTCTCCCCTTCACCCTCGATCAATTCAAAGAGCGGTTTGTCCTGCGCAGCGTAGTGCTCCACGCTCAATCCTTTGCGCGTAAGTTTGCCGACCAGATCCACAATCGCCTTGCTCTCGAGATGCAGGTCCGCGTGTGAGGCGCGACGTGTCACTCCGCGTTCCTTCTCCAGGCGTTCCTTCGCTTCTTCATCGCCGAAGAGGTCTGGATTATCCGTCTTAAACTGCTCGAAGTCTTCGTTCGCCACGAAATAATGCACCGTCTCGTCATTGCCTTCGCGCACCTTCACGAGATGCAATGGGAACTTGCCATCCGCACTGCGCTTCTCGACGTATTTCGCGAAGTCGCCGCCCTGACGACGGATATAGGTCGCGTGTTTATCGAGCGATTCGAGCAACTCGAGGATTTCCTCAAGTTGCTTCTGCGTGAACTCTTTGCCATCAGAAAGATTCTTAAGGCGCACTTCCTCTGAACCGATCTGGATGAGCAAGCGGTTCAGTTGCACATCGTCATCGATATACTCTGTGCGCTTCTTACGCGTGATGGAATACAACGGCGGTTGCGCGATGTAGATGAAACCTTGCTTCACCAATTCCGGCATCTGGCGGTAGAAGAACGTGAGCAGCAACGTGCGGATGTGCGAGCCGTCCACGTCAGCGTCCGTCATGATGATGATCTTGTGGTAACGGAGCTTGTCGAGGTTGAAGGCACCCTCGCCTTCACCCGTGCCAATGCCCGTGCCCACCGCTGTGATCATGGTGCGGATTTCGTTATTCTGCAGCACCTTGTCCAGACGCGCCTTCTCCACGTTGATCAGCTTACCGCGGATCGGCAGGATCGCTTGGAACTTACGATCACGCCCCTGCTTGGCAGAGCCACCTGCAGAGTCACCCTCGACGATATACAGCTCGGTATTGACCGGATCACGATCAGAGCAATCGGCCAGCTTGCCCGGCAAACCACCACCCGTGAGAGCAGTCTTACGAACGGCTTCACGCGCTTTACGTGCGGCTTCACGAGCGCGAGCGGCGTTGAGCGCTTTCTCCACGATGCGCTTGGCGATCGGTGGATTGGCGTCGAAATAGGACATCAAGCCTTCGTAGGAAATTGAGCCCACGATACCATCCACCTCAGGTGAAATAAGTTTCACCTTCGTCTGAGATTCGAACTTGGGATCGCTGTGCTTTACCGAGATGACCGCCGTCAAACCTTCGCGCACGTCATCACCGGTGATCTGCGGGTCTTTGTCTTTCAGCAGACTGTTTTGCTTCGCGTATTGATTGATGGAACGCGTCACCGCACTGCGGAAGCCCGAGAGATGCGTGCCGCCATCAGGATTGTGGATCGTGTTCGTGTAGCAAAGAACCTGATCGTTGTAGCTGTCGTTGTATTGCAGCACGACTTCCACATGGATCTCCACCTGCTTGTCATCCGTAGTGACTTGCGATTCTTTGTGGAAAGCGATCGGCTTCGGATGGATCACCGTCTTGCTCTTGTTGAGCTGTTTGACGAATTCCTCGACGCCATCCTTGTAGTAATACACTTCCGGCTTCGCATCCGGCTGACGTTCATCGAGGAAAACGATTTCCAAACCGGAATTCAGCGAAGCCAGCTCGCGCAGACGCGTGCCGATCTTCTCCGCCTTGAACTCGGTGGTCTCGCGAAAGATCTCCGGGTCCGGCTTGAACGTGATGAGCGTGCCGGTGCCTTTGGCCTTGCCGATGACTTCGAGCTTCTTAATCGTCTTACCGCGCTCGAACTCCATGTGGTGCACCTGGCCGTTTCGGCTCACTTCCACTTCGAACCATTCCGAGACTGCGTTCACGCACTTCGCACCGACACCGTGAGTACCGCCTGAAAACTTGTAACCGCCCTGACCGTATTTACCACCGGAGTGCAGCGTGGTGAGCACCATCTCGACACCGGGAATTTTGTATTGCGGATGTATGTCCACCGGGATGCCACGACCATCATCACGGATGGAGATGGAGCCGTCCACGTGGATGTTCACATCGATGCGCTTGCAATGGCCTGCGAGATGCTCATCGACGGAGTTATCGAGCACCTCGGAGACGCAGTGATGCAGGGCGCGCTCATCCGTGCCGCCGATATACATGCCCGGCTTTTTGCGGACAGCTTCAAGACCTTCCAACTTGCCCAATTTCGACGCGTCGTATGAATCGCTCATAGCATGACACACAGAACCCCTATCCACGCTTGCGAGCTGGTGATTTTCAGCAGCCAAAATGGCGAAGCTAATGGCTTATGGATTCCGCGTTACAGAACGGTGAAAATATATCGAAAATCAAGAGCCGACACAATCGAATTCTGCCCGAAAACCACTATTCCTTGTGGAGCGTCCACCTAAGCACCGCTAAGAATTGTGAGTGAGGCAATCTCAGGCCTCCAGATACCACTCCTTATTTTTGCCCTACAAATAAAAACCGCGCCAGAATCGCTTCAAGCGCGGGTCTTAATTAATCTTAATCACTTGGGATCAGGCACTTTACGAATCACCACGAACCATCCAGTATCATTTTTATCTTCACCAGCCAAAATGAACCACTTCTTCAACTCACCCTTGCTCTTGCTGACCGCTTTTCCTTTGCCAAAAAGCTCAGCCTCCATCTGGGATTTGCCAAGATTCTTAACCTTAACCGTGCAAGCATCGCTCAGCTTGATGTCTTCAGTCTTGTTCAGGGGCACTGAAACCACCTTGCTGTTCACCTCATAGTAGCTGGACCACTTGAAACTCTTCTTCAAAAAAGTGGTCAATTCGCTATCCAGTTTCTTATGAGAAGGATCTGGAGAGGACGCATCATTACTCGCCCAAATCAGGCGCACCTGATAACTCTCAGATTCCACTTTGGCAGCAGGTTTGGCTTTATCATCCGCAGCCACACCAAAGGCCACAACTGGAACACAAGCCAAGGCTTGAACCAGAAACGCTCGACGGCTTTTCAACGACCGCATGGAATTCATCGGACTCACTTTGCGAAAATATTACGATTACTCCAGCCTAAATATCGCCGGAACGATCATAATGCCACACAATCGTCACGCCTTCGGAAGTGTCGTTATACGTGATGGCTCCAACAGTCTCATCCTTCTGCTCCACCTCAGCGATCGAAGAAATCGCTTTGGCAATTTCCACCGACTCTTGCGAAGGCAAAGCATGCGGATCTTGTGGCACCGTCTGCAGCATCGTGATCGTCACCGCCAACGCCGCCAATGAGCACACCGGCAGCATGAGCTTGCGCCACCACGGCAGGTCGCGCGACCCTGTGGCGCGTTCGGCCTGACGTTGCTCCGCCTCGATTGAGCGGTTGATCTTAGACCAGTAAAACTCGCGCGTCTCCGGGCACTTCACTTCCACTTCGCCCGCCTGCAGCGCGGTCTTCGTCTGCTTCAACTCGGTGGACAGCGCGAGCATCTCCGCGTCCTGATCTAACCAGCGCTCCACCTCGGCGGCCTCAGCCGCTGACAGTTCGCCGTCCAAGTAGGACTGCAGTTTTAATTCCCGTTCCACGTTATTCATGTCAATTCATCCCGTTTGTAGGCAGCCATCAGGCTGGCCATTTTTCGTCGCGCATAGAACAGCCGCGACATCACCGTGCCAATCGAACACTCCATCCGCTTGGCGATCTCTTTATATTCCAAATCTTCAAATTCATGCAGCACCAGCACCATCCGGTGCTCGTGCGAGAGCTTTTCCAGCGCCTCATCGATCTTCTTCCGCAACTCGCCTTTTTCCAGGCCTTCCGTCGGATTCGTCGTGATGACCGGCATCTGCCGTTCCACCCCGCCCAAATCTTCATCGAGCTGCTCGATCGATTCCGTCCGCCGCCGTTTATTCCGCCGGATCTGGTCCAGGCAGAGATTGATCGTGATCCGGGTAGTCCAAGTCAAAAAACTCGAATCGCCCTGGAACTGTTCCAGTCTCTGCCACGCCTTCACCCAAGCTTCCTGAGAAAGATCAACCGCTTCTTCTTCATTCCGCAACATGCTGTATGCTCGCGCATACACCTTGTCCCGATGCCGGGCGACCAATTCCTCGAACGCCGCCATGTCGCCTTTTCTGGAGGCTGACACTAGCGCCGTATCTTCGGCGGTCGCGTAGTCGATTTTACTCTTCGACATCAGGTTCGACGTTTCGGTTTTAGGACTTATTCAGTCAATCTGTTACAGCTTGCCCTTGCTGCTCGGAATCTGTCCGGCGATCCGTGGATCACGCTGGCAGGCAAAATCAGTCGCTTTCGCAAATGCCTTGTACAGAACCTCTACCACATGGTGAGGCTCCTCTCCGTAGAGCAATTCCAAGTGCAGGTTACACTTGGCTTCATTGGCAAAACCTTGGAAAAACTCGCGCGCCAGACCAAAGCGGAATGCCGAAGACATGTCCTGCGACTGCTCCGCCGGGCTGATTTTCTTATATTGCAGCTTATCCAAGCCGCGCCAGACCAGATAAGGCCGCCCGCTGAAATCGATCACGCAACGCGCAAGGCATTCATCCATAGGCACATGCGCTTCTGCCGTAAAGGGATTCTTGGGATCAAAACCCGTCCCATAACGCTTGATACCCTTCTTATCGCCTAAGGCCTGCACAAACGCCTGCCCCAGTGCGATGCCGCAATCTTCCACCGTATGGTGCGCATCCACTTCCAAATCACCTTTGCATTTCAATTTCAGGTCCATCACCGAATGCTTCGCGAACAGCGTCAGCATGTGATCGAAGAACGGGATGCCCGTTTTGATGGACGATTTCCCCGTGCCATCGATGTTCAATTCCAACTCGATGCGGGTCTCTTTTGTATCGCGTTTGATGCGTGCTTTGCGCGCCGTGCTCATTTTTTGCTATTGAAACCAAAAATGTATCGGAAAGGAACGGAAAACCGCGAGGTTTTATTCAACTTCCTTTTGGACAATCGGTTAGACCAGATGCTCAAAAGTGAGCTCCCATCTCTTTCATCGACTTCCGACATCCAGCTTTTCCCTACTGAAAACTTGAAACTCATTCCACTCCACCGCTTCCCTAATATCTAGCGACATCCCCATCCACCTCCACCGACCAGGCATCAATCCCACCCGTCAGATTGTGGAGCTTCTGAAACCCCGCCATACGTAACACCCCGATGGCCATCTGGCTGCGCACACCGTGATGGCAATAAACCACCACATCCTCATCCTTCCAATCCGCCAACTCTGCCGTACGCATCGGTAATTCCGGCAAAGGAATGAGGCGTGCATCATTCAGACGCGCCACCTCGTATTCATAATCCTGCCGCACATCCAGCAGCTTCGGCGGCTTCTCCGCCTTCAACCACTCGGCCAGTTTTACGGCTGTGACAGATTCCATGTTCTAAATTTCTAACACGACCGACCGGTTCAGTCCTCCTTCTCCCCTCGGAGGGGAGAAGGATTGAGGATGAGGGGTGCCCCCTTAGTAATCGTCGTCGTCCTCGAACTAATCACTGGTTCAACGAAGCCAGATACCGCTCCGCATCGATCGCCGCCATGCAACCCATGCCCGCCGCCGTGATCGCCTGGCGATACACATCGTCAGAACAATCCCCCGCCACGAACACACCCGGGATATTCGTCTCACTGCCGCGTACCGGCTTGATGAAACCGTTTTCCTTGGTATCGATCACACCCTTGAAGAGCTGCGTGTTCGGCACATGGCCGATCGCCACGAACACACCCGCTGCATCCAGCGTGGTGATCTCGTTCGTCTTGAGATTCTTCACCTTCACGCCCGTAACCTTGCCGGCCTTTACATCCATGATCTCTTCCACGGCGGAATCCCAGATTGGTTTGATCTTCGGATTCGCCAGCGTGCGCTCCGCCATAATCTTCGAGGCGCGCAACGTATCGCGACGATGAATGAGATAAACGATCGAGCCAAAGCGCGTGAGATACATCGCTTCTTCGCAAGCAGAATCACCACCGCCCACCACAACCAAAGGCTTGTTGCGGAACATCGGCAACGCACCATCGCACGTCGCGCAATACGTCACGCCTTTCTTGTCCAGCAAGTGCTCGCTCTCCAGACCGAGATGCTTATGACCTGCGCCCGTCGCGATGATCACCGTTTGTGATTCCACCACTGCGCCATCAATCTTCAGCTTGAACGGTTTGGATTTCAGGTCCACCTCTTCCACGATGGAACCGAACTGCACGCGGGCACCAAATCGCTCGGCCTGTTGTTGGAGATTCACCATCAATTGCGTGCCATCAATGCCTTGAGGGAAACCGGGGAAGTTCTCCACGATGCTCGTGGTGGTCAGCAAACCGCCCGGCTGCTCACCAGTGACAACCAAAGGCTTCAATCCCGCCCGCGCCGTATAAATGGCCGCCGTGTAACCCGCGCAACCCGATCCGATGATGACTACGTTTTCCATAAGGCTCTTAAAATTTTTAAGGACGTCAAACTAGGTGTGCCCCGGGCGTTTTGCAAGCGGCAGGTATGGAAATATCCCTCCCCAGATTCACCCATTGTTTTTCACCCAAATTCACGTCACTTCACTTTTGACATCTGTGCTCACTCCCGCCATCACATCTCCGGCATATCGTCACCGCTCTCATTAACTGAAAAGCTGATATTGGCTCTCCGGCAAACTTCTGATTAGCGTACTTGGCAACGCGGTAAAAATTATGCGGATGAAGGGCATGTCACAACCCCTTTGTCGATGATATTGAGGACTCATTCATCATGTTGCAGGGCCTTCCCCGCCCTGACAGACAGAAGAGGGATTGCGGCTAGTCTCCTGAAGTAATGGACAGAGCGAGGGCAAGCGGCAAGAGAAAGAGCAGACCTTAGAGCGGTTTAAAAAAGGATGTAGCCGGGTGGAGCGAGGATTTTAGGGTTTTGGCGAGGCTTTGGCGAAGGTTCCATGGACCCTGTGACTGAGCCGAAACGAAGCCAGAACCCAAAAAGACCGCCCTTCTCATTCTTCAGCCACCAGGCTACAGGATTTGTTAAACCGCTCTAATTACTCATGGTAATGATCATCTTGAGCCGGAAGCTTTACAGCCTATAGCCTGCTGGCCTGCTCGCGATGACATTCTGAGTTGCGCGAGGGAAGAGCGACATCACTTAAAATAGAGAAATCCTCACCCACGGGCACCCTAGCCCATCAACTTTTAAATCAACCCCCGCTTCCGCAACATCGCCTCCATCGCCTTATCCATCATCACCTCCGCCAGATCCCTCGTCGTCTCATCCAGTTGCCGCACACTTTCCTTCAACTTCAGCGGATCACCAAAACCCGTCGATGGATCTTCCGTTAGCAACACCGCTTCCACCCTCTGTTGCGCCTGCTCGATCTGCGTCGCATACTCCGCAGAAATATCACCCCGGCAATCATCCAAGCCTTTGCGTGTCGCCATCAACGTTTCCTGCGCGCGTAACTTCGCCTCCACCCATTGCCGCGCACGCATATCCTCGAAGGCATGCTCCACCGATTCCTCCACCATCTTCTGCACCGCCGCGTCATCCACATCCACAGCCGACTTCATCTCCACGACCTGCTGCTTGCCCGTGCGCGTATCGCGCGCCAGCACATGCAAGATGCCATTCGCATCAATCTCAAATTGCACACCCACTCGCGGCACACCGCGCGGCGAGGGCTCAAACTCCACCGTGAACTTGCCCAACGTCCAATTATCCTTCACCCGCTCGCGCTCACCCTGCAACACATGGATGAGCATGCTCGGCTGCTGATCGACAACCGTTGTGAACATCTCGCCCGCCTTCACCGGGATCGTCGAATTACGCGGGATGATCACATTCATCAATCCCCCAAACGTCTCTAAGCCCAACGAAAGCGGCGTGACGTCCAGCAGCAACACATTCTTGAAGCCACCCGCCAAAATCTCCGCCTGCACCGCCGCGCCCAGCGCCACCGCCTCATCCGGATTCTGCGACGTGTTCAGCAGCGGCCCCTTTGCCCGATGATACTCCGTGCCCAGCCGCAGATCACCGCGCGTCTCCTCAAACTCCACGCACCCGAACCAGCCAGAAACCAGTTGCCGCACCAACGGCATCCGCGTTTGCCCGCCTACGAGAATCACCTGATCCAGCTCCGACGCCTGCAACTTCGCATCCGCCGTCGCCCGCACACAATACTCCCGCGTGCGCTCCACGATATCACGCGTCAGCGATTCTAATTCACTCCGCTTCAAAGTCCGTTGCCAACTGAACGTCGGCGTGAGGAACGGCAACGCCACCTCCGTCACCTCTGCCTCAGATAAAGCGATCTTCGCCGCCTCCGCCACTTCGCGTACCCGCGAGAGCAACGACGCCTCCTCCATGATGCTAGGTCCACCCGCCGATTGGATCTCACCCGCAAAAAATTCTACCAACCGCCGATCCAGATCATCCCCGCCCAAACGCGTATTCCCCGAAGTCGCCAGCACTTGGAAAACCCCTTCACGCAATTCGAGGATCGAAAGATCAAACGTCCCGCCGCCCAGATCATACACCGCGATCTTCGCATTCTCCTTCAGGCGATTCAGCCCATACGCCAGCGCCGCCGCCGTCGGTTCATTCACGATGCGCTCCACCGTCAACCCCGCCAGCTCCCCCGCCCGCTTCGTCGCGTTACGCTGCGCGTCATTGAAATACGCTGGCACCGTGATCACCGCCCGGCTCACCGCTTCACCGAGTGAGATCTCTGCCTCGCGCTTCAACTTCTTCAGCACCTCCGCCGAAATCTCCTCGGGCGACCAATTGCGACCCAAGATCGGGATCGTCACCGGCCCATTCCCCTGCCCGCTCACCGGATACGTCACACTGCGCTCATCATCCGTGATCTCCCCCGCGCGACGCCCCATGAAACGCTTCACCGAGTAAACCGTCTGCGCCGGTTTCAAGACGCGCACGCGATTCGCCGCCACCCCCACCAACGGCTCTGCCTCCGCTGCGGCGATATGCACCACGGAAGGCGTCAGCCGACGCCCCTCCGCATCCGCCATCACATACGGAATCCCGGCTTCCACCACCGCCACCAGCGAGTTGGTCGTGCCCAAATCTATGCCCACAATCTTGCTCACGCCGCCATGTTGCTACGTATACGGAATACTTCCACGAAAATCTCACATACCGAGAGTGGCTGCTTTTTCAAAACAGCACCATTACACCATTTGCGGCTTCTTTTCAGGTCGAACAAATCGATGAGAAATCTCAATCTTCTTGTAAAGATACTCAGTCATACTGCGTGAATTTCGACCAATATATCTAAACAATTCATAAACCCTCGATGCACGCTGACTCGCTTCATTCGGAGGCTCTGCCTTCATCACATTCGCATACTGACTTTGCAATCTGCGTCTTACATCTTCGTTTGAAACCCCTTTGACTAAATGAGCTTCAACAATGCATCCGGCATCAGATTGAACGAATTCTTGGCCTCCGGGCAATTTACTAAGATACTCGAGCACATCATTAGGCGTAGCTTTACCCGTGCAATACCTCACATACAGCACTCTATTTTTTGACCGCAAACAGAGCAAAAGTACAAGCAAAACTCCATAGAGGAAGTTATTTGCCGGTGTCGTCTTCAAAACAATAGCAAGCTGAGTAAAACACTGTTCTTGAACACGCAAGGAAAACTCGAACAATGAAAACATCTTCGGTATAAATTCGCGAATGGATTCACTATCATGACTAGTATCCCCAGGCTTCGCATCTAACGTCTCGTCCAAAGAGAACCGATCAAAGAGAGCCACGGAAAACTTCCGATTATCCGGTTCGGGAAGCCTATACTCGAGATCGATAAAGCGTCGAAGATATCCATCATCATCAATCGCACCGTACAAAGCCTTGATTGACTCTCCCAACTGTTTCCTATCGATAGCCAAAACAAACACGAGTCCTTCCACAGAAAACAAGTGCTTGATTTTCTCAAGCAAACTTATCGCATATGTCGGCCTACAGCGATCCAATTCATCTATGACAAACACCACGGGCGAATTCTTTTCTCCGCCGTTTTTTTTGCTCAAAGCATCAACCAACCCACGCAAGTCTTCCTTAAATTGTGATATTGTATTCTTGTCAGCTTCATATCGCTCAATTCGCTGTTTGGCTATATCACTCGCCAAGTCGGCGATAGCACCTTCAGATTGCTCTGAAACATCCAATATTCCATAGGTAGCCATCTTCAACATTGTCGGAACTGTTGCACTGATGATTCTAGCGCCAGCTTTCTTCGCTTTCTCATACAGTCTCTTGGCAGTCTCAGTTTGGCTTTCAGGCAATTTCATCGCATCAATTGCCGCCCCAAGCTCTCCCACCAACGAAACCAAAGGCTCATCGCTAAAATCATTCTCCCATGCATTGAATTGGAGGCACGGCACGTTTTGATTCCTTAGTTGCTGCAGCCACATTTTTAAAAAGGTGGTTTTGCCAGTACCCCATGGTGAATCAATAGATAACACAAACGGCTCTGACAGGCTGGTGACCAGATCGGTCAATACAGCCGCACTTTCCTGACGTCCAAGCAAATCCTCTTTAAAAGGGTTATCTTCAGGGATTGAAACGGGTCTGGATTTAAAACGAATGTTGTCCATGGCTGATAATGAACTAGCAAAGCCATTTGATTAGGTCAACGGAACGGTTCATTCAATCGACTTTCTGAGAGTTTTATCCATCTCTTTTCCCTAAAAAAGCATAGCCCCGGCGCGGCTTTCCGCTACCATTTTGCCCGTTCAAATCCCTAGTCTCTCGCCCTGCTCGGCGAGCGTAATAGCTAACCAACTATACTGTTTATGTCAGAGAAAATTGGATTCGTCGGGGTCGGTCGCATGGGTGCCAACATGGCTCGTCGCCTCAAGGAATGCGGCTACACGGTCAGCGCCGTCTATGATGTGCGCAAGGAAGCCGCCGCAGAACTCGCCTCCGAGGTCGGCGCCACCGCCTGCACCACGCTCGCGGGCGTCACGGAACTCTCCGATGTCGTCATCACCGTCGTCACCGATGACAAGGCCCAGCTCAACATCTTCACGAATAAGAAAGACAATCTGTTGAAGAACGCCGCCGGTCGCGTCTTCATCAATTGCGCCACGCTCACGCCCAAGGTCCACGTGCAGGTGCAAAAACTCGCGCGCAAGGCCAAGGCCGATTCGCTCGAAGCCTGCATGGCCTCCAGCATCAACCAGGCCCGCAACGGCACGCTCTACCTCATGGTCGGCGGTGATGAAAAGACTTTCTCCAAGGTGAAGCCGATGCTCGAGAAGCTCAGCGATGAAGGCAAGCTCATGCGCTACATCGGGGGCGCGGGCAAGGCCGCTGAAGTGAAGGCGCTCGTGAACATGGTGATGAACATCAACACCGCCGGTCTCGCGGAAGGCCTCGGCCTCGCCGCCGCCCTCGGTCACGATCTCAAGCAGGTCATGGAAGTCTTCTCCCAGACCGGCGCAAACTCCCGCGTGCTCGTCACCGATGGCGAGGACATGATGAACCGCGATCACTCCTGCTTCTTCTCCGGCTCCCACGCCGCGAAGGACTCCGGCATCGCCCTCTCCCTCGTGAAGGACAAGAAGATCAACGCCCCGCTCGCGACGGCTGCCTACAAGCAATTCACCAAGATGACCAAGATGGGTCTCGGTGGCCTCGACAAGTCCGGCATCGCCGAACTCACCTTCAAAGGCCGCGCCGGCAAAGGCCTGAAGAAGTCCAAGTAAGGTTCGAAAAGTTTTACGCCTCCCCTCCCTCTCCTCTCAACGAGGAGAGGGCCGGGGTGAGGAGTGAGAGTGCCTACGGTTTTCTCTTTTTGGTAAGGCCCCGATAGTTCCAGATCGTTATCAACCCATGTCCACCCGCAAACTAACCAAGGATTGGAAGGACAAACTCCGTTCCGCCATCCCCTTCGGTCTGGGCGAGACCAAGCCCAAGCACTTCCGCGACATGGTGGGCATCATCTGGAAGAACCGCGACAACCTTCCCTACGCCTACAAAGTCATCACCAAAGGCGTGTGCGATGGCTGCGCCCTCGGCGTCGCGGGCCTGCACGATTGGACCATCCCCGGCGTGCATCTGTGCATGACACGCCTGAATCTGCTCCGGCTGAACACCATGCCGGAGTTCGACCACAATTTACTTTCCGACATCGAAGCCCTCCGCGCCAAGCTCGCCCAAGAACAAGCGCACAGCCCCCTGCCCGTTGCACCGCAAGGCAAAGGCGCGACTTATAATGGCTTCGATAACGCCCAACTACGCGAACTAGGCCGTCTCGCTTACCCGATGCTCCGTTGCAAAGGCGATAAAGGCTTCCGCCGCATCACGTGGGATGAAGCGCTCGAGCGCATCGGCAAACGCATCCGCAAGGCTGATCCCAAGCGCCTCGCCTTCTTCGTCACCTCACGCGGCGTGACGAATGAGGTCTATTACGTTGCGCAAAAAGTCGCCCGCTTTCTCCGCACGAACAATATTGATAACGCCGCCCGCCTTTGCCATTCGCCCTCTACCGGCGCGATGAAATACGGCATCGGCGTCGCTGCGACGACGTGCAGTTACAAAGATTGGTACGGCACCGATCTCATCGTCTTCTTCGGCGCGAACCCGGCCAATGACCAACCCGTCACCACCAAGTATCTGCACGAGGCCAAGGTGCTCGGCACTAAGGTAGTGATGGTGAATCCGTACATGGAGCCAGGCATGAAACGCTACTGGGTGCCCTCCACCGCCAGCAGCGCGCTCTTCGGCACGGACATCGCGGATTACTGGTTCCCCGTCACGCAAGGCGGCGATATCCCCTTCCTCTACGGCGTCCTGAAAATCCTCATTGCCGAGGGTTGGTTGAATCACGAATTCATCGCGAACAACACGACTGATTTTGAACTGCTGAAAACCGCCGTCGCCAAACTCGACTGGCCCGAACTGGAACGCGAATCCGGCTTGAGCCAAGCGGACATGCGCGAGTTCGCCCAGGTCATCCGCGATGCGAAGAACGCCGTGCTCGTCTGGAGCATGGGCATCACGCAACACACCTTCGGCGGCGATGGCGTCTCCATGATTTTGAATCTCGGCCTCGCCCGTGGTTATGTGGGCCGCGATAAAAACGGCCTCATGCCCATCCGCGGTCACTCCAGCGTGCAAGGCGGCGCGGAGATGGGCGCCTACGCCACCGCTTTCCCCGGCGGCAAAGCAATCAATGTAGAGAACGCCCGCGCCCTCGCCGATCATTACGGCTTCGATATCCCCGATTGGCCCGGCCTGCCCGCTACCGAGATGGTGGAAGCCTGCGCCCGTGGTGAACTCGACATGCTCTATTGCCTCGGCGGCAATTTCCTCCGCACCTTGCCCGAGCCCGACTACGTCGCGAAGGCCATGGCGAATGTGCCATTACGCGTACATCAGGACATCATTCTCACCGACCAGATGTTCATCGAGCCGCAAGAGGAAGTCATTCTGCTACCAGCCAAAACCCGTTACGAACAAGACGACGGCGGCATCGAGACGACCACCGAACGTCGCATCGCCTTCAGCCCTGAGATTCCGCGCCAAGTCGGTGAAGCTCGTGCTGAATGGAAGATTTTGTTGAACATCGCCGCCGCCACTTATCCCGAGCGCGCCGATGAACTCGGTTGCGAAACCGGCGAAACCGTTCGCGAAGAGATCGCCAAAGTCGTTCCCTTCTATCGCGGCATTGAGAACCTGAAAGACACCGGTGATGCTGTGCAATACGGTGGACCGCACCTCTGCGCGAATGGCCGTTTCCCCACCACCGATGGCAAAGGCCACTTCCGCGTCGTGGACATTCCGCAACTGCGCAAGCAACGTCCCGCGGGCATTTACGAAGTCAGCACGCGACGCGGCAAACAGTTCAACACCCTCATCTACGCCGAAGTCGATCCGCTCACCGGCGCCGCCCGCGATGCCATCTTCATCAGCCCCGACGACGCCGCTTCTCTGCACCTGAAACAGGATGACCGCATCGCCTTGGTGAATGAATTGGGCCGCTACGAAGGCCGCGTCTTCCTCGCTCCCATCGCCCGTGGAAACCTCCAAGTGATGTGGCCCGAAGGCAACATCATCATCCATCGTGGATTAGTAGACACCCTCGGCGGCGTCCCCGACTACAATTGCCAGGTCCGCATCGAAAAACTCTAATCCCGGCAGGGCGAGACTCCTCTCGAGCCCTAACTAGACCTTGAGGCATTCGTCAGTCAGATAAGTAACTCTGGCAACAATTAGTGCCACCTCAACTCTCACACGTCTTCTTCCCCGCCTTCATATCCGCATACACCTTCTCCAGCCGCTTCTTTATCTCCTCTTCCGACACATCTTCCTTGTGCGTCATCACCATCCAGTCATGACCGAACGGATCTTTGAGACACCCCGAGCGATCGCCATAAAACTTGTCCGTCATCGGCTGAACCTCTTTCGCACCCGCCACCACCGCCTGTTTATACACCGCATCCGAATCCTCCACATACAGGCAGATCGTCACCGAAGTGCCACCTGCTGAAAGCGGCGAGAGCTTTCCATATTGCGGAAATTCATCTGCAAGCATGATGATGGAATTGCCAATCACGATCTCCGCGTGCCCCACTCCTTTGCCATCCGGCGCTGGCAACCGATACCGCTCCTTCGCACCGAAAGCCTTCTTGTAAAACTCGATCGCTTCCGCACCACCACGCACCACGATGTATGGCGTGATGGAATGAAAACCATCCGGGATAGGTTTAACTGTCGCACTCATGATCTCAACAATATGCCACAGCTTTGCCTTGGTTGCATCTGGACACTGCACCGAAACACCAGCAGCACAGGGAAGCAAAATAACGCTCCACCACCCTCGCTCCTCGGAGGGGAGAGGGCCGGGGCGAGGGGTGCCGGTCTTTCGTCGGCCTTTTCAATCTTTGCTGGCAGCGTCGCAATAACCCTTCCAAAAACTCGTCCTACTTCTTCGGCAACTGCGCCTCAATCACACTCGCCACCTGCTTGCCCAATGTTTGAGAACCTTCCGCATTGAAATGAACATCCTTCGGCCTCTGATGCGTCGCCAGCGTCGGCGTGATGAATGCATTCAGATCATTGATCTGCACGCCTTCCTCCTTCATCACTTTCTCGGCTACCTTGTTGTAAACCGGGATGTCCTCAAACTTGCGCGGTGGATTCAAATCACCTTTCGGCACCGGCGTAGTCGTTGCCCAGATGACCTTGGCACCCGTCGCCTTCATCTTCTTCACCAGTTCGCGCAGATTCTTCTCATACTCCTCCGGCTCCACCTGGCGCGTCGTCTCCGTCATGTACTTCGCATCATGCAGGCCGAAGTTGAAATGGATCACGTCCCATTTCCCCTTGCCCAACCACGCATCGATCTTCGCCGTACCAGTCTTCGTAGGACCGCCATTGGCCGGAATACGATGCACATTCGCCTTTCCTTCCAGCGCCTTCCGCACCGGCACCGTGTAACCGATGGAGATGGAATCCCCGATCAACAGCACGCGCGGCAAACCCGCCACATCCTCGATCGGCACCATCGCCGGATCAGGCGTTGCCTTCTTCGGAGCAGTCTTGACTTCCGGACTCTTGGCTTTCTCCGTTTTCGCTTTTTCTTCTGCCAGCACTGAGAACGTCAAAATGAGCGCCAGCATCGTCCCACCGATTCGCACCAATGCATCTTTCATAAGTTTAGAAATCTTGGAGGTTATTTCTTCTCCTTCGCATACTCCGCATAAGCCGCCTCGATACCCGCCGCCTTCGGCTCACCCTTGTGCAGGATAATCCGATGCCGCAGCACCAGCTTCTCACCCGACTTCAAAGTGATCGTCCCATCCGGCGCATCCTTATCGAGATTCTTCGTGCCGAACGGATTCGCCGTCAGCAAACCATACGTGCGCACATGCCACGGTGTCGGATGACGGAAACTGGACGGATGATTCAGCATCGTGATGCCCACCATCTCACCTTCCAGCGGCCCATAGTAAGAACACCAAGTAGCACGTGTGCCCCACGCATCCTTGTCCACCTTGCCCTCGCTCGTAAGGATCTTGCCCCCCATCTTCTTGTCCACGGACATCACTGTGGGAACACGCACACTGAAACCCGCATCCTTCGCATCTTCCAACGTCACATCGCCAGCAGACGCCTTGAACTCGATGTCACAATCGATGATGTGATTGCCCTTCTCCACCCGGAAGGTATAGCGGCGTTCATCTTCCATCAGTTTCTTACCCTTCACATCGAAGTAATCATTCACGCTCACGATGATCGCCTTGTCAGGGTAAACGCCCGTCTCCTTGAACTCGCGATGCTTCGTGCTGCCCATCCGCAGGCCGCGCGCCTTCATGGATTCGCTCTTGGTGCCTTCCACACTCTTCGGCTCATGCCATGTGTCAGCGCCACTCACACCCTCATGCCCGAACCAGATGCCGCGATGATGAGGATGATCCTGCTGCTCGGTCTTGATATCATCCATCGGATACGCGCGGGTCATAGGCTGCCCCGTCGGCCCCATCACCGGCCAGAAGTAGGGCTTGTTGGAATCACCTTTGAAAACGTATTTCGTGAACAGCTTGCCATCATGCTTGATGGTCACCAATCCATCGGTCTTCTCGATAGAAAAACCTTTGGACTTGTCAGCGGCTGCCAGTGGCAGGGCCATTCCGGCCAAAAGAAGCAAACAGGCGGCGCGGCGGGAAATTTTCGTCAGATAAATACTCATGCGTGAGTGCTACAGATACAAAGCCAAGTCCCTTCCGTCACGCAGAGAATTCACCCTGTTTTCGATGTTCACTATTTCCGTTTCGCCCTTTCCGGGCTACCCTCTGGTCTTGCGCAATACTGAACCAGATCACTACGCCATCCTCGGTCTCGACCGCAAATGCACGGAAGACCAGATCCGCGCCGCCTACCGCATCCTCGCCAAGCGTTTTCACCCAGATGTGAACCAAGGCTCTGCCGATGCCATGGAGCGCACCCAGGCTATCAACGCCGCCTACGAAACGCTAAGCGACCCCGAGAAACGCAGTGCTTACGATCAAGACCGCGAATCGCGCAAGGCGGAGAAATCCAAGAGCCCCAACCGTTCAGGCAAGGCCGATCGCAACATCAATCAGGATGTACATCTGAAGATCGAGGAATTCCTGCGGGGCACTACCCTAGATGTGAAGGTGAACGATCCAGGCAACCCAGAAGGCCCAGAGTCCTACGAACTCATTGTCCCGCCTGAAACCGCTCCTGGCTCACGCTTCAAAGTGCCACGCGATGGCGGCGGTTTCGTCATCGTCCGCGCTAAAGCCCAGCCTGGCTTCCGCTTCAAAGTGCGCGGCTCCGATCTTCGTTGCGACCTGAAGATAACAGCTAAGCGAGCTGCTCAAGGAGGCTCGGAAATCTTGGCAGGCGCTAATGGCACCATGGTGCGCGTGCCCATCCCCGCTGGCATCGCTCGCGGTGAGACCATCCGCATCTCCGGTGAAGGTATGCCAAAACCCCGTGGCAATCGCGGCGACCTCCTCGTCCGCATCATGTATCGCCCGGAGGTGAAGATCACCCGTGCTGGACGGCGCTAAGCTCAACTCTACTGAGCTTCAGTCTTGCCCGCCTTTTCCAGACGGGCAGCATTGGCTTTCTTCCACTCCTCACCGAGTTCTTGCACTGATTTTCCCGTCAGCGTTTGCCAAGTCTGTTCGGTATACTCACCACGCCTTGCTGCTGCATTCAATTTGAGAACAACATCTTTGCCGTAGTTCGCCGTCACCCAGTTCAGGAAATTCCCCGTGATGCGATAGCTGGCATCATACTTCACGGAATCGATATTACGCGCCGTGACCTCAGCTCCCTTCGTCTGCGGTTCATACAAGAACCAGCGGATGTAATCTGGTATCCCCTCCACGATCCATCCCGGCACCCGATTCCCACCACGCACACGACCGTAGCTCTGGATGATATGCACCATCTCATGCACCACAGAGCCCAGTGCCTCACGCTTCAATTCTTTCCGGAACCACGTGCTGTTCAGATTGATCTGGCCGCCACCCGCCGAAGCTGGCAAGCCGCCGATATCATTGCGGAACTTCAACGTCACCTTGGCTGGCGCAGTAAATCCTTCACTTGGGAGCATCGTCACCAGCTTCGGATACCATTCGATGACTACCGGCTTCAGCTCCTTCTCCGCCCACTCAGCCAGATCAGGCGCTGCCGTCACATCCAGCAGGAATTGATACTTCCCTTCCGCGGCAGTGAACTCCTTCACGATCTTTGGCCCCACTGGCACCACCGAACTCGTCGGAGCTGGCCCCTTCGCATCGATGACATCGATCTCGCTGAAAAACGTGTTCCCGAAAGCATCACGATCTTCCGTGCGGGAAATCTCAAACAGCAGATGGCGATGATCACCTAACACCTCGCCCTTGCTGTCACTGATCGCCACCGCGTATTGCCCTCCACCATCACCGTCCTTGGGCCGCGTATCCACGCTCGCAATCAATTTCCAACCACACGATTCCGGTGATACTCCCTTTCTAGGAGCCGCTTCAAATCCCTGCCCCTCGCCACTGGCACCATAAACCTTATAAACCTGCGGACCACGCGTCCCCGCATGCCATGAGTAGGAATTAATCTGTTTGACGGAAACACTTCGGCCCAAATCAACAGAGATTCTGCCGCCATCTATTCCCGCTCGAAAAAAGAAGTTCGCACCCGGCTGATCTTCACCCGTTGGCACCTTGCCATCATGTAAGACCGCCAGTTCACCACCGTTGCGATCCCGCTCGCCATCCACGATGACAAACTTCGCCTCTGTCGCCGCATCATTGTTTGCGGGCAGTGGCACCCTCTTGAACGTGAAGCCCGCTCCAGATGCATCATGCTCGAACACCACTTTCGGTTCAGCTGATAAAGACAACGAACCGGCGAGCAAACCAATACCCGTTAAAAGATAACGCAGCGAAATCATATAAACGCCTAAGGCTTCACATCCTGCTTCACCGTTTTCTTCCCCTTCAGCGTTTCATCGATGGCCGAGAGCAGTGAGTTCTCCCCTTTCACATCATTATCCAGCGACCAAATCATGATGCCACCCAAGCCCTCATCCACCACGTACTGCGTCTTCGCCTTGATCGTCGGGATGCCGTTATACCAAATCGTGCTGCCGATCTGATCCACCTTTTCTGCGCCCGGATACTTCTTCAGAATGTCGTTATAAGCGTAGGAAGATTTGCTGAATGCTTCACCGAAGCCATAGCCGTAGAACGGCACGCCCAGCACCGCCTTCGATTTCGGCAATCCCTTATCCAGCCAGAACTTCACATTGTTCTTCGCGAATTCCATCGAGGAATGCTGGCCAGGCGCATTGGGATTCCACGTTCCTGCTCCGTCATACGCCATGATGTTCACGAAATCGAAATGCTTCAGCGTCTCGTCCTTCACCTTATTGCCGCCGTATCCTTTGGAGAGCGCAGAGGTCAGCAGCTTGCCCTTCGGCTTCAACTCCTTCGCCAGATCCTCGATGAACGCACCGTAATCCTGATTGATGGAAGGCCCCTCGATATCCACATCCAAGCCATCATAGCCATGTGTCTCCACATACTCGGCCAGCTTCTTCGTGAACATCGCCCGTTTACTGTCCGAGATAAGATCGAAATAACGGGCCAGCAACGCCTTGTTCCCCGAGGCCGCACCACCACCGATGGAGATCAGCACCTTGACCTTGTTCTCCTTCGCTTTCTTGATCAGCACCTCGTTCCGCTTGCTGGCTGAAAGATTCCCCTCCGCATCTTTGGGATTCTCAAACGCGATATTGATATGCGTAATCTTCCCGTATTCGATCGACTCGGAGAACGTGTTCAGATCCACCCAGTTCGGCACATAGGCAACGACGCGGTTCTCCGCCCTTGCTGTCAGAACGCATAAGACAAGCGCTAGAAACATCTGCCCCGTGAACCGCAAATGAGTGAACATGGGCCAACCCTAAGGCTCGCCGCTCGCAGTCTTCAACTCTGAAAACTCCTCACTTCTTGAACACAACCTTCAATGCATTCACCAGTTTGTCCTGCGTGAAAGGCTTCTCGAGAATCGAACTGACTCCCAGCGCCTTGAATTCCTTGGCCTCTCGCTCGTCCAGCCGTCCGCTCGCTACGATGATGCCCACATCCGGCAGCATGCGTTTGAGAGCGCGCACAAAGGAAAGACCATCCATGTGCGGCATGTGCAGATCAGTAAGCACGGCACGAAGCTCATTGCGCTTTTCCGCCACCTGGATAAGTGCCTCCGTGCCATCCGACGCGGTAAGCACATTGAAATTCAGCGATGTCAGCACCGCACGCGCCGCCTGTCTCACGCTGGGTTCATCATCAGCCACCAGGATCGTTTCGCCATTACCACGGAATCCATCAATCGTTCTATCCCCGTTCGTTGCGACTGATTCTTCACCATGCGCAGGCAGATAGACAGTGAATGTTGTTCCCTCAGATGGCACTGAGTAAACCCGGACGAAACCTCCATGACTCTTCACGATGCCGATCACCGTGGAAAGCCCCAAGCCCGTCCCCTTGTCCGGTCCCTTCGTGCTGAAGAACGGCTCGAATATCCGCTCGATGATCTCCGGCGGAATGCCCGTGCCGGTATCAGTTACTCGCCACACCACATAACTGCCGGGTTTAGCTTCTGGCACTGATGCAGCGTAGGCTACATCCAGCTCCACATTCTCCGCTTCCAGCGTCAGCGTGCCGCCATTCGGCATCGCATCCCGGGCATTCACGCACAGATTGAGCAGCACCTGATGGAGCTGCGTAGAGTCCCCCAGAATGGTTTTGAGATCCTTTGGAAACAATGCCTGCGTGCGGATGTTTTTCGGGAACGTTCCTTTGACAATCTTTTCCATCTCCTTTAGCAGATGTAGTGGCTGGATCAACAGGCGTGCGCCTTCCACTCCCTTCGCAAACGTCAGAAGCTGACGCACCATCTCGGCACCGCGCTTTGCGCTCACCTCCACCATGTCGATCATGTCGGATGAGCCCGGATACTCCATCTTCATCAGCTCCACGCTCATGAGAATAGGAGCCAGCGCGTTGTTCAGATCATGCGCCACGCCTCCCGCCAAAGTGCCGATGCTTTCCAATCTTTGGGTACGCAGCATCTGTCCTTCCGCGCGTTTTTTTTCAGTGATGTCTTTTGCTGTCCCGCCGATGCGGATGATCGCACCGCTAGAGTTCCGGATTGGAGTTCCGCTAGCCAGCACAAGGCTGGTGGAGCGATCCGGTTTGATGATGCGATACTCGGAATCGAATCGTGGCGTTGTCCCTAAAATGCAATCTTTCCACGCCTGCCGGACTTGAGGCTGGTCCTCCACATGGATGGATTCCATCCAGATATCTGGGTTCTGATAAATGTGGTCTGGTTTGAATCCCAGCACTTTTTCCGATGCCGGACTGATATAAGTAAGAACCTGAGGATTCAGGCTGACAAACCAGAAGACTTCCCCGCTCTGCTCCGCAAGCTGTCTAAATCGTTCTTCACTCTCCGTCATCGCCTGCACAGCACGCACTTTCTCTGTGATGTCGGTATTGATGATGAGGACGGACTTGGGCCGGCCATGCTGATCATATAACAGATTGCGACGGCTCTCCACAATGATCTCCTTGCCATCCCGCGTGGACTGGCTCAACTCGCCCATCCACTCACCTTTTTCCAGAAGCAACCGATACGCTTCTTCCCGCCGACGTGAGTTGTCCGTGGAAAAAAGTTCATCCGCACGTTTGCCGATGGCCTCTTCTGCCGTCCAGCCGTAGATGCGCTCCGCCCCTTTGTTCCAATAGACGATGCGTTGATCCAGATCGCGCACGTAGATCGCGTCCTGCGCCTTATCCAGCAAGGCGGCCTGTTCATGCATCCGCTCTTCGGCCAAGTGCCGCTTGAGCATACCGTCTGCTTCGGATAACGCGCGGTTCACCGCTGCCGGCAAACGGTCAAGGCTGCCCTTCAACAAATAATCCGTAGCTCCATGCTGCAGACATTTCACCGCATCTTCTTCACCGATGGAACCGGAGATCAGCAAGACAGGGATGATCGGATGCTTTTTCCGGACGAGCTTCAGTGCAGATATCCCGTCATAATCAGGAATATTGTAGTCACAAAGGACAACCTGAAAATTTTCCCTCTCCAAGGCGGACTCAAATCCTTGGCGAGTGTTCACATGGGTGATGTCGCAGTTCAATCCGTTCGTTTGCAGCTTGCGCTGGATCAACTTGGCGTCGATCGGACTGTCTTCCAGATGCAGTATGCGGATGATGCTCATGATGCTGTCAGGTTGAGGATTGAAAAACAAACAGCCTCTGTTTCTTCGACTCGAAGATTTCCCGAAAAGTGTACTTGGCGATACGTCATAACGTCTCCGAAAGTGTACAAAATACCTCTACGCCCTCCCTGTGATACCATTGATTCTGCTGCCCCTTTATTACCAATCAAGATTAAACAAGTTCCTTGCTAAAAAATATTATGACATACGAACACCCCACGAATAGCTAGACAAAAGTTATACAGCAGTAATTACTCACTCGCACGTTTCGTCATCGTCACTTGCAGATATTCATGACGATGTGCTTTGCGCCCACACCATTGTCAATTTTCATCTGCCTTTGGACAAAATGCACATTGTGCCGCACCTCACACCCCGTCTACTGTGGCACCTTTATGAGCAAACCCGCTTGCCCGATGTGTACGATGGATGATGTTTTGGAACACGCAGACAAATACGAATGCGTGACCTGTGGTCATGAATGGGAACGGGAAGCGCAGGCCGAAGCTCCGAGCGGTCCTCGCGTAGTAAAGGATGCCCACGGCAATATCTTGGCTGACGGCGACCAAGTCATCCTCATCAAAGACCTGAAGCTCGGTGGCGGCAATCAGGTGCTCAAAGGCGGCTCAAAATCTAAAGCCATCCGTCTGGTAGATGGCGACCATGAAATCTCCTGCAAAGTGGACGGCATCACCGTGGGATTAAAAGCGTGCTTCGTGAAGAAAGTGCAGGAGTAAGAATGAAGAAAAACCCAAGGCCTCATCGGCCTTGGGTTGATCTGAAAACTATTCGCAGGATGAATCACTTCGCTGGTTCGGCATTCCACACCTTGATGTCATCGAACAAGCCGTCCTTGCCGCCCACGCCCAATTCGATCTTGGACTTCGTGGCATGACCGATGCCCGGTGACTTCAAGTAAGCCATCGGTTTGCCATCGATCAGCACGCGCATCTCGTCACCCACTGTCTCGACGGTCATCGTGTACCATTTGTTCTGCTCGATCTTCGCAGGATAGGTCACCTGCTTGCCCTTCATGAGCTTGGCGACTTCATCTTTCTTCGTCGGATCTTCTTTGAGCTTCTTGATGGCCAGATTCTGGCTGCCTTCACGCTCATCCATGATGGTCACGCCATTCGTGCGGACGATGGCGCGGCACAGGTGGCCGTAGTGCGCTTCGGTATATTTGCGGTCATCGAACTCCACATCCACCAAACCGGCTCCAGCCAGATTGATACGCACCTCGATCACGCTGTCCTTCGTCGGGATTTCCAGACCATAGACTGCGGCATGCGCGGTGATCTCCTTTTTGCCTTCGGATGCCGGGATCGTCTTATCACGCGTCTGCGTACCTTTCAGCACACCGTTCTCGAACTTAAACGTGTCCACGACCTTATGCCACGGCTTCGCCGGAGGATTGCTCTCCATGTTATCCGAGAAAAGCAGCTCCTTCTTCTTGGCGAGAGATTGATTGGGAACTGGTGGCAGATCGGCAGCAAAAGCGGCTGAAGTGATGAGTGAAAGTGCAGCAAAGAGAATACGCGTCTTCATAAATAATAGGGACGCTATGTATCGTGGAACGACACTTCCCCTTTGGCAAGAGGCAAGTAAACGGCCTAAAAATCACATCTTTTCGACGGATTGTACCAACTCATCTAGCAATTTCGCATCCATCTCCACCAGGTTGCTTCTCGCTGGGAAACGGCCCTCCTTCACATCCGCGATGTATTCCTGGAAAGCCGCGATGCGTTCCTGCTGCAAGCGGCGGTTCTCCGCGAGGAAATTGCGGTACGCCTTGGCATGACGCGGCAGACGTTCATCGTAGTCACCAAGGATATCATCGCTGAAAAGGAATTGCGTATCGCAACCATCACCCGAGCCAAGTGACATGAGGAGGAGCTTGGTCTGCTTGGAGAGCCAGCTTGCGAGATTGTGCGGTACCAATTCCAACTCAGCGGCATAAGCGCCCGCGCTCTCCAGTTCCTTCATACGGCGATACAGTTCCTTCGCCTCATCCACGGTCTTGCCGATGGCGCGGTAGTTCGTCCACGTGACATGGCGCGGCACCATGCCGAGATGGCCCACGACCGGAATGCCCTCACGTGCCATGCCCTCAATGATGAACGGGCTGGCCGAGCAATAGACCGAGCTGGCCCCCATCTCCAATGCGCGAAAACCGATGCGGATCGCCTCCTCTTGCGTCGCCATCCCATGAGGCGTGGCGCAAGAAAGAAAGCTGTTTGGCGCGGCTGCCACGAGCTTCGGCAAACGCGCTTGCGATTCCGGCGAATCAAAGCTGCAGCTCATGAGATCCACGCCTGCCTGCTCAGCCGCCGTTGCTTCCTCAGGTGACTTCACATGGATATGTGTCAGGACGCATTTGCCCTTGAGCTGTTGCAGATCGTAAACGGTGTATTTCTTGCGTGGACGGAGCATGGGGCAAAGCTATGCAACGCAATCGCAGAACTCAACCGCGATTCATCACATCGCTATTGCCTCTCGCAGGTAAATCAGCAAACCATCTCGGCAACACACATGAAAACCCTGCGTCTGCTTACGCTTGCTGTCGCCTTGGCTGGATCGTCTTTCACTCTGACCGCCCAATCTGCGGCCAAAGACCCCTCGCACTATCAAATCCCAGAGAAGGATGATGGCTTGCCCGGCGCCGGACCGATCCGCCGTTATGATTGGTTCAAGAAATTGTGGCTGCAGAAGCGCACAAGCTGGGCCCAACGAGTTGAGCAGGATCAGAATGCGGTGGTGTTCCTCGGGGACTCCATCACGCAGGGCTGGGGTGACAATCTGGGCAATAGCTTCAGCGGCATGAAGGTGGCCAATCGCGGTATCAGTGGTGACACGACGCGCGGTGTGCTGATCCGCTTGGAAGAAGACGTCCTTTCACTCAAGCCACGCGCCATCGTGCTGCTCATCGGCACAAATGATCTGGAGGAACAAGCGGACCCGGAAACGATCACGGCGAATCTCAAGCTGCTGCTCGCCGAATTTCAAAAGCACAATCCCAAGATGCCCATCATCTTGAACCAAGTATTCCCCAGCTCAGACACGAAGAAACGTCCAGCCGACAAAATCAAGAAGATCAACGACCTCTACCTCGCCGCCATCAAGGGCAATCCACAAGTGACCTTGGTGGAGACGTGGCCGCTTTTCGCGAATGCGGAAGGTGATGCGAAGAAGGAAGAATTCCCGGACCTGCTGCACCCGAACAAGGAAGGTTATGCGAAGTGGGCGAGTGCCTTGCGCCCGACGCTTTCCGTGCTGGGACTGCTGGAATCGCCTGCGGATACGTTCAAAACGGAAGAAGGTTTCAAGAGCCTATTCAACGGCAAAGACCTCACGGGCTGGGGTTATAAAACGAATAATTTCGACGGTAAGGCCGTGAGCATCGATGGACGTTACTCTGCGAAGGATGGCGTGCTCATCGTGAATTATCCTCCGGAGTATCGGAAGATTCAGCAGATCTGGACGACAGAGCAATTCCCGAAAGACTTCGTGCTGAAGCTGGAATTCCGCGCGGGCGTGAATGCAGACAGCGGTATCTTCATCCGCCAGCCGCAACTGCAATGCCGTGATTATCCGATCGCCGGTCCTTACAAAGATCTCAAGAACTACAAAGCGCAGGATTGGAACGAAGTGATCGTGACGGTGACGAATGGCGTCGCGCATTGCACGTGCAACGGCGAGGTGCTGAATGCAGCAATGAAGGTTCCAGCGACCGGCCCGATCGGCCTCGAAGGCGATCGCGGCATCATGGAGTATCGCCGTATCCGGCTCAAGGAGCTGCCTTAAGGTTTACTTGGCGGAAAGCAGTTTCGCCACCACGGGTTGCCATAGCGTCGTGATCCAGTCGGCACAGACTGGACCGATGCGTTCTACTGTCCATCCGCCATAGGTCAACTCATTCACCATGGATAACGAGCGTTCGTAATTGGAGGAATGCACTATCACAGGGCTGGACGGCTTCTGCGTAGCGAGAAATTCCGCGACCAGCAACCCATCACGGGCATCCTCGGCCAACGCGACTTCGTTGAGATCGTGATCCAGTGATATCAGCCGGGCGTTTGCCAGATGAGGAGGAAACTCATCAATCATGACACGGGCGTTGTTCCAAAAAAGAATCCGGCAATCTGGAGCAAGTTCTTTAAGAACAGCAGTGAAGCCAGTCCTGCGTTCCTCGTTGTCCTCCAAGATCAGGATTTCGTTTCGCACAATAGCTTAACCTGCCTTGTGCACATACGGCACAAGGTCGATACGCCACTTGCCCTGCTTCTGCGGCTTATTATTGAAGCACAGCGCGTGATATGCCGCTCCCAAAGCCCCGGCATACTCACCTACTTGCGCGGGCACGATCTTCGCGCGAGAGCCCGTCGGCTGCCATTCCATCGGTGCGAGAAATTCTTCGAGCGGCTTGAACAACACATCGCCCGCACGAGCGATACCGCCACCGATGATGACCACTTCCGGGTCCAAGATATTGATGAAGGAGCACACACCTGCTGCGAGTGCTTTCACGGACTTGAGCCAAACCTCTTTCGCCTTCGCATCACCCGTTTTGTAAGCCGCAATCAAATCATGTGTGGAAGCAAAGCGTCCGCCAGAGCGTTCACTGATGGTGCAATTCCCTATCGCCACTTCGAGACTTCCCGGTGTTCCACAAATATCCGCCACACCATCGGGGTCCAAGCTCATGTGTCCCAGATGTCCCGCACGCCCTAAGCGCCCGCGCAGCAACTGCCCATCCACGATCGCCGCGCCACCCACACCAGTGCCCAGCGTCAGCATGATGACATTTTGGCACCCCTTGCCCGCGCCCATCCACACTTCGCCGAGCAACGCCGCATGACCATCATTCAGCACTGGCACAGTCTTCTCCATCTGCAAATGCTTCGTCCAATCGAGTCCCACCAAGCCACTCAAACGCCCCGGCATGTTCACGATGGATTTTCCATCCGCTGCCGCCAAGCCCGGTGCCGAAAGCCCGATCGCGATCGGATCCTTCCCCTGCTCCGCCGTGAATCCGCGCACCATCGCCGAGATACGTTTCGCCCAATCCATGCTCTCGCTGGCATCGAAGTCCTCCTGGCGTTTGACCAATACTTGCCCGCTGACCGTCACCACCACGGCCTTCACACTCGATCCGCCCAGATCTATTCCTAACGCGTAAGGTTCACTTTTCATCATCAATCAAAGTCTCGCGACTATAGACTCCTCCTTCAAACTTGTCCCTCAGAAATCTCCCACCCGCCATCCACCGCCAACGTCTGTCCCGTGATGAACTTCGCCTCATCCGAAAGTAGGAACACCGCCGCCCCACTCAAATCCTCCGGCCGCCCGATGCGCCCGCCATCCAGCGGCTGTTTCGTGGCGATGAACTTCATGATCGCCTCATTCGTCTGCGCGCGCTCGGACATCGGCGTGGCGACGAGTCCTGGCGCCAACACGTTGAAGCGGATATTCTGCGTCGCGTAATATGCAGCGGAAGCTTTCGTTAAACCCACAATCCCCGCCTTCGCCGTCGCATACGCATGCGTGCTGAAAAATTTCGGCGAAGGCGACCACGCCAGCACAGACGCCAGATTCACCACCGCTCCACCCGAACCTTGCTCCAAGAACTGCTGCACTGCCGCGCGATTCGAGTAGAACACCGAATCCAGATTGATCCCCATCGTGAAAGACCAGCCCGTATCCGTGCATTCGTGCAAAGGCCCATCGCCCATCTTCCGCCCACTGCCACCCGCCACGTGATAGAGCCCGTGAAATCCTCCGAAAGTTTTCAGCGCAGTCTTGATCGCCTTCACCGCCGTATCCGGCCGCGAAGCATCTGCTGTGATGACCTTCGCTGATTTACCGAGCAGCTTCTGCGCCTTCAACGAAGTCCTGCGTTCCAGTCCCACCGCCACCACCTTCGCTCCTTCAGCCACAATCGCCTCCGCAGCCGCCAGCCCGATACCACTCGTGCCGCCGATGATGACGATGACCTTATTCTTTAAGCGCGAACCCATATCACCTACCTAAGCAGCATTCGCCTCGGAACGCCACCTTGATAAAAACCTCCTCACTCACACCAAAATATCCTTCACCACATGTCCATGCACATCCGTGAGCCGGAAGTAACGTCCCTGATACTTGAACGTCAGCCGCTCGTGGTCGATGCCCAGCAAGTGCAGCATCGTCGCGTGAAAATCATGCACGTGCACGCCCTTGTTCGTCACGTTGTAGCCGAACTCATCCGTCTCGCCATACACCATGCCCGGCTTCACGCCGCCGCCCGCCATCCAGATGCTGAAGCAGCGCGGATGATGATCGCGCCCGTAATTCGTCGGTGTCAATTTGCCCTGCGAATAATTCGTGCGACCAAACTCCCCGCCCCATACGACTAACGTATCATCCAGCATCCCCCGCTGTTTCAAGTCCTCCAGCAACGCCGCCGCCGGCTGATCCGTCTCCTGGCACTGACGTTTGATACCGCCCGGCAAACCACCGTGCTGATCCCACCCTTGATGGTAAAGCTGGATGAACTTTACCCCGCGCTCTGCCAATCGCCGCGCCTGCAAGCAATTCGCCGCGAATGTCCCCGGCTTCTTCGCATCTGGCCCATACATATCCAGCGTGGCTTGCGATTCCTTCGAAAGATCCATCACATCCGGTACGCTCGTCTGCATGCGATACGCCATCTCGTACTGCGCGATGCGCGTATCGATCTCCGCATCATGCTGTTTCGTCGCGCTGTGTTCGTGCAACTCACGCAAGCGATCCAGCATCAGACGCCTGCCTTCACCATCGATGCCTTCCGGATTGTTCAGGTAAAGCACCGGATCTTTGCCCGAACGGAATTGCACGCCCTGATGCCGCGACGGCAGAAACCCGCTGCCCCACAAGCGTGAATAAAGCGGCTGATCCGTCTTGCCCTTTGTAATCAACACCACGAACGATGGCAGATTCTCGTTATCACTCCCCAAGCCATAATGCAGCCACGCTCCGATGCTCGGCCTGCCGGAAAGCTGCGAGCCCGTCTGTAAAAACGTGATCGCCGGATCGTGATTGATCGCCTCCGTGAACATCGAACGCACGATGCACATGTTGTCCACCTGCTTCGCCGTATGCGGCAGTAGCTCACTCACCCACGCCCCGTTCTTCCCGTGCTGACCAAATTTGTAGATGGACCCCGCCAGCGGCAGCGACGCCTGATTGCCCGACATGCCTGTTAGCCGTTGTCCTTTGCGCACGGAATCCGGCAATTGCTCGCCATTCCGTTCATTGAGCAACGGCTTGTAATCAAACGTCTCGAGCTGCGATGGCCCACCGCTCATGAAGAGATAGATCACCCGCTTCGCCTTCGCCGGAAAATGCGTTTGCCCGTTTAGAATGCCCTTGTCCGCCGCTTGCGTCGTCGCACCAAACGAACTCATCGGATTCACCAAATTCGCGAGCGCAATGCCACCCAACCCCAGACCGAAACGGTTCAGGAACTGGCGTCGGCTCAAGCCCAGCGCATCCAGCGGCCCCGTGCAAAGTGGTTGATGGTTCGTATTCATCGCTTCATCACAAATTCATCAAAGTTCATCACCACACTAACCAGCATGGTCGTCGCCGCCACATCGGCAACGTCCAACGTCGCATCCGCCTTCGCTTCACCTGTCTTCAAAAGTTTCTGCGCCGCCTCCGTATTCTTGGCGAACCGCGCCTTCTGTTCCGCAAACAACTCCTGCAAAATCTTCACCTCCGCCTTGTCCGGCTCACGACTCGTCAGCAGACGGAACCCGTTCACGATCCGCTTCTCTACCGCCAGCGGTTCCGCCTTCACCAACTTTTCCGCCAGCACCCGTGAAGCCTCAACAAACTGTGGATCATTCAGCAGCACCAACGCCTGCAACGGTGTCGAAGTCGTCTCGCGTTTCGCTGTGCACACCTCGCGGGTCGTCGCATCAAAACTCACCATGGATGGCGGCGGCGAGGTGCGACGCCAGAACGTGTAGAGACTGCGCCGATACAGCTTCTCGCCCTTGTCCTGCACATACGTCTTGCCCGTGCCCGCCTCTTCCCACAGACCCGCCGGTTGATACGGCTTCACACTTTGCCCACCGATGGTTTGGTTCAACAACCCGCTAACCGCCAGTGCTTCATCACGTATCTGCTCCGCCGCCAGCCGATGCCGCGCACCGCGTGCCAGCAAGAGATTCTCCGGGTCTTTCGCCACCTGTTCCTCGCTCGGCACCGAGGTCTGTCGATACGTCGCCGACATCAGGATCAGCTTGTGCATCGCCTTCCGGTCCCAGCCCGTTTCCATGAACTTCCGCGACAGCCAATCCAGCAATTCCGGATGCGTCGGACGCTGGCTCTGCGCACCAAAGTCCTCCACTGTGGAAACCAGTCCGCGACCGAAATGCAGTTTCCAGATGCGGTTCACCGCTACGCGCGCCGTGAGCGGATTGCGCGGGTCCGTCATCCATTGCGCCAAGCCCAGACGATTCTTCGGATACTCCTTCGGCATCGCGAAGATACGTTCCGGCGTCCCCGGAAACACCTCATCCCCCGGCGCATCATACGCGCCGCGCTTCAGCAGATACGTCGGGCGCGCTTTCGGCAATTCCTTCATGATCATGATCTGCTGCACGTTGTTCGCCAGTGCGTTCTCCTCCTCGCGCAGCTTCTTCAACTCCACCTGTGCTTGGCGATACTCAGCATCGTGACGATTCAGATAATACGCGAACAGCGAGTCATCCGCCGTCACCTGCGGCTCGGTCGCCAGCAAACTCGTCACCTCCAGTTCCGTCAACGCCGTGTCATACACCGTAAATTCATCGATCATCCCGTTCTTGAAACCATTGTCGCGGAAGCGCCCTGCCAATGTCAGCGGCGTATTGCCCGCATCCGCATCGCCCCATTCCGCGCGATGAATGATATCCTGCGTCAACCCATCCCGCACCGTATCCATCGCCTGTTTCTTGCCGTTCACATAGAACGTCACCCCCGCTGCCTTGCTGGAACCATCATACGTCACCGTGAGGTGCGACCACTCATTCAGCGGCAACATCTCCTTTGCGCGCACACCGATCGCATCACCCGGCCAGAAATGGATGAGCCCAAAGAACGGTTTGCCATCCTCCAACACCAACTCATACCCGCGACTTCCCGAATCGCTCCACGCCCGAGAACGATGGAACACCACCGCGCGCGGCTGCTTCTCCGTCGGCTTCACCCACAGCGTGAAGCTGAACGAATCCGTGCGCTTAAATTCACCCACACCCTTGCACTCCACTTCGTTATCGCCGCTGAATTGCAGCGCCTGCCCCACTTTGCCCGCGACGGCCTTCGGTGCATCCATCAGCACCGCCACATTGGTGCCTACCGCATTCGGCGTTTTGTTATCCTTGATCTCATCCAGTGCGAACCGCGCCACCGGCTTCACCTCCGGCATCGCTACACCCGGATTCTTCCATTTCTCAAACCGAGTCCGCGCTTCACCCTTCATCAGTTCAAGTTGAACCTCGTGCACACTGATGAAGCTCTTCAGTTTTTTATGTTTCTCCTCCTGATCATCCTTGTAGAGACTCAAAGCCGGTGTCGGTGTCGCTTTCGTGAAATGCGAGTATAACCCCGATTCATCGATGTTATCGAAGAACGCGCTCAACGAATAATAATCCTTTTGGCTGATCGGATCATACTTGTGATCATGGCAGCGCGCACACTCCAGCGTCAGGCTCAGGAACGCCGTGCCCATCGTGTGTACGCGATCCGACACGTACTCCACTCGAAATTCTTCATCGATGCTCCCACCCTCATTCGTCTGGCGATGCAAGCGATTGAATGCCGTGGCCAGATACTGATCCCGCGTCGGCTTCGGCAACAGATCCCCCGCGAGCTGCCATGTGATGAACTTGTCGTAAGGCAGATTCTCATTGTAGGCCTTGATCACCCAATCACGCCACGGATACATGTTCATGTCCACGTCCGCCTGATAGCCGAACGTATCCGCATAGCGCGCCAGATCCAGCCACTCCCGCGCCATCTGCTCGCCGTAGGCAGGCGATTGCAACAACCGATCAATCACCTTCTCATACGCCTTCGGAGATTTGTCCGACAAAAACGCATCGATCTCTGCTAACGTCGGCGGCAACCCCGTGAGATCAAACGTCGCGCGCCGAATCAACTGTTCCTTCGTCGCTTCCGTTGATAGCTTCAGCTTCTCTTTCTCTAATCGCGCCAAAATAAATTGATCGATCTCATTCTTCACCGCCCGCGTGTTCTTCACCTTCGGCGGCGTCACCTTCGCGATCTCTGTGTAGGCCCAGTGCTTACCCCACGGCGCTCCCTGCTCTACCCACCGTTTCAAAGTCTCCTTCTGCGCCTCCGTCAGCGTGCGATGCGATGACGGCGGTGGCATCACGTCGTCTTCATCCTTGCTCAGGATACGCACGATCATCTCGCTCTGGTCCGGCTTGCCCTTCACGATGTTCGCCACGCCCTTGTTCACGCGGAAAGCGCCTTCTTCCGTATCCAGTCGTAGCTTCGCCTTCCGCCCTTCATCATCCGGCCCGTGGCAATGAAAGCATTTGTCCGATAAAATAGGCAAAACGTCCTTGGAGAAATCCACCTTCCCCTCCGGCGACGCTCCCTGCGCACCCAATAAACACAGGCTCAGGCTTCCGATCAAAGCCAGCCACTTTGCCTGTCTGTTCGCCATCATGTGCATCGTTACTTAATTAACCTGTTGCTGCTCACACCGCAATGGATGAAACGGTCCCCTCCATTGTAAAATCCTGCCGCAATTTCCCAATCGTGCTCGTAATCGTCCTTCGTCCTCGATTTCCCACCCCTCTTCCCCCTCTCTCGATGTTCGATGTTCGATGTTCGATGTTCGATGTTCGATGTTCGATGTTCGATGTTCGATATTTTCTCAACTTCTCTTTTTTCATGTCCTCACCATGCCATCTGCCTGCCCATTATCCTAACCCCGGTTCGTCCGGTGTGCTCGGTGGAGACAAAACTTCACTTTCACCGTCCTCACCCTGCCTGTTTTTCTGGCTCCCCGCCAATCATGCATCTCACTACATCCCACTGTATCCACACAAAATTTATCATTTCCCCGCTCTCGCTACTCTTTTTCCCTTCTGCGACTTCTGTGCCTTTTTGTGGCCATTCCTTCCTTCGCCCACTCTGCCCCGATTTCTCCGCCCCCGTGAGTCCTATATGCGCTATCTGCGCTATATGGAGACAAAATCACTTCAAACTCCGCCTGCTTGCCTCTTTCTTTGAACCGGCGCATAGTGTCTCACACTAACCCGAAAGCTGCTTGCATGAAACCGCTTGGCTATAAACCCCATTGGGAACACGTCTGCCTCGCTCTACCGGCGTTGGCGCTGATGATGCTCATCTGTGCCTATTTGTTGGGATGGTTGGACGGCTCCACCACCACCGTTCTCCTGATATTGCCCAGTGTGTTCTTTGCGTTCATGGGCTTCGGCACCGCTTTACTTTCCCGGTCGGCAACCCGTCTTCGGATTAGCTACGCCTTGATCCCCCTCATACTGGCCAGTCTTTTGCTTCTCACCAGCTTTACTCAATGGCCCATGCGTGTAGCCTTTGCCCTCAATCGCCATTCACTGGATGCCCTCTCCCAACGCGTCCGCGCCGGTGAAAGCATCAGCACTCCCATTCAGGCAGGCACCTTCCGCATTGCCAAAGCCGAGCTCTCTTCTCAAGGCATTGTGTGTCTCTGGACCACCCACAGCCCCGGCGGCAGCACCGGTTTTGTCCAATGCCCGCCAGACCACGTCCCCTTCAATCTCTGGTCCATGACCAGCATGAACCATCAGTGGCAGTTCATCTCAGAAGACTGACTCCCATTTGTCTCGCATAGAAATTCACTTCATCCATACCGCCCTTCAAAAAACTCTGACCACCCCGTCACCTTGCTGAACCCCATCGGCTTCAGCTCCCCCAATCGTGCCCCTTTCGCCACCGCACGCTGAAAGAACTTCTCCTCCGCCCGCTCGTTGATCTGGAATACCCGCAAAGGCTTAAGCTGCCCCAGATCCCGGCAGTACGCGTAATGCGGGTTCTCCCGCAATGCCTGCTCGATAACTGCATCAAACCTCTCCGGCAAATTCCCCTCGGCATACAATGTATAATGAGGATTACTCTCATCATCGGTATCCGGCGCCAGAAACACAAAATCAGGCCGCTTCTCCAAGCCCGCCAAAGTTTTCTGCAACACTTGCACCACGAACGCCTCCGCCAGCTTCTCCCCACACAGATCGGACACATTCCCGCTGCGTCCGAGAAACCGCAGTGATGGCGTCCGCCCCACAAATCCCTCGACCCGCACACTATCGCGCAACCGATACCGCCAAAGCCCTCCCGCCGTCGTCACAATGACCTCATATGTCTGCCCCTCCTGCAATTCATGCACGCGCAGAATCTTCCCTCCGTCATCCATGAACTCAAAGAAATGCGACTCCACCGCCACGGGATTCTGACCGCCAAACGGAATCGTCACACACGCCTCCGTCGCAAGCAACCCCTTCGCCTGAATCCACGTCTGCGAAAAAATGCTCCTAAGTTTGGCAGCCGCCAATCCCGCCGCCCCATCCTCCCAGCAACTGATCAACTTTAACTCAGGCCAGATCAACTCCGGCTTGCGCGCATCCATCTCCGCCAATTCAGCCGCTCGCCTTGGAAGCGGTCGCAGATTCAATGCCTCAATGACTTCACCCGGCACACGCCCGCCATGCTTGCACGTTCCTTTCCGTATATCCGCCAGCAAATCATCCCATTCCGTCACCTTTTTTTCCAACAGCAGCGTGAGAAACGAGGGGTGCCACACCGAGATCAGCCGCAGATCACGCTCGCGCAACAGGCACAGCAATGTCAGATAGCGAAAACATTCGATATCCGAGACCTTGCCCAAGGCCGTCGGCACTGCCATCACCGCATTCGCCAGTCTCTGTCGCGTTCCGCCCAGATACGCCGTGTCCGTATCAAACCCGACCGGCACAACCGAATCCGTCTCCTGTTCAAAACCCGCGACTGGTGTTATCGACCAATACGCTGGACCACCTGCGATCCCCGATGATTGCCGCAACAGATCAACCAGCCACGGCCCCACCGCCGCATTGAACTCCCCTTGCAACCCCGCCGTGAATGGAATCAATTTTCTCGCTCCCGTCGAACCGCTCGTCGGCACCAACCGCGTCACCCGCTCACACGTCAGCACGTCCGCTTCCCCTTTGCAGATGCGTACGATCCACGGCTCCAAATCCTCGTAGTCCATCAACGGCACTCGCTGTGCGAACGTCTCGTAATCATGGATGGATGCGAAATCATATTTCCTCCCAAAAGCAGACGTCGCATTTGCCCGAAGATAGGTCCGCAACCGCTCCTGCTGCACTCTTTCAGGTTCCTGCAACGCCTGCGAAAAACGGCGATACGACGCCACATTCGCCGCGCCCCAGAGAAGGTTAGTTATGGTCGCAACAGGCTTCACGTGATTGTGGTGCTACCATGCGTCTTCCGGCCCGCGTCAGGTTCTCCGCGCAAAGCTCCGTCAAGCACACGAGTTCATCCCCTTGCCCATGTCCCGGATTTAGCTTCAGGAATAATTCCACATGCGGATCATCCCTGCGCGATTCCGGCACCTCCCTCAACTCCTGCCGCAACCGTTGCGGCTGCGAAAACCGCACGATGCCCGCCTGCTCATCATACCGTTCTCCAAACCGTTCCTTCGCCAGATGATCCCGCAATCTCATCATGTGTTGTGGATCCGCCTGTTCACAATGCGGATAAAACTCCCGCCAGAACACTGGTAGAAAGCGGTATGTACGAAACCCGGAAGAAAGCAGCAGCCAGTAATACTTCCCGCGCGGATAATGCAGTCGCAACTCGTTCACCGCCGTGATCCAACCACGCGCCAGCGCGGAACTCCCCCATGCCGCTGGGTCCACAATCGTGTCTCCCGAATACACCACGCTCACCAACTCGCCCTCAAACGTCGTCTCATACACCAGCAAGGTCGAAAACCCCACCAACCGCCCCTCCTTGCAAATCATTACCACCCAATTTTTCTCCGCCAGATCGCGCGCGAACTGTTCCGCCGTCACACCCTCAAAATGCTTTGCGAGCAGCCCGAGCATCTCGGCCATCTGCTCCGCTGTCAGTTCCTCACGCGGAACTGCCGTGAATGAATTGTTCGTGTTCATAACCATGCAACATCCAGTCCCAGTGGTTCCACCTCTCTAACCGCACCGCCTAAATCTTCCCATCTCACCACATAGATGCGGCTCACATACTCGCGGCAACTATACTCCCGCTGCATCATCCCCAAACGCGGATCCTCTGCAGCAAAACCCACCGTCAAATATTCAATACCCCGTGTCCTCGCCACCTCTGCCAATCCACCAAGCAATTCCGTCAACGCCTCCGGCATTTTCGGATCCACCGCCAGCGGAGACACAAACGCATTCGCCAACGTCGAACCCACCGCTGGCAACACCGATGTCCCAAAGCAGCGCGCCGCCAGATTCACCCAAGGCCGCGCCAATGCCAAAGCACCGCCATACTCCCGGATCACCGTCTGCTTGAACGACCGCTGATCCCACACCGCCCCCATCGCGACCCACTTCCTATTCACCCGCACGCCTCTAAAATCTTCCCTCCGCAATCCCAACTCAGACAGTGCCTCCAACTCTTGCACCGTCCAGCACTCAGCGAATTGACGGTCCGCGTTTTGCTCATTCAGAAAACTCACGACTTCATCCACTGTCGGAACCGCCAATGATTGCCCCGCCCTCTTCATCCCTTTCACCGGCAGTAACAACGTCACCAGTTCCCCAATGAACTCATAACGCGGCATCCCTCGCACACCTCGCTCCAGAAACGCCCGCGCCCTCGCATTATCCGCCGCGATGCTCGTAAAATAATAATCCGCTGGATCGGCCTGTTGCATCTCCCGCAAGACTTCATAACCACGCCTCACGATATCGAACCGCCCCGCCACCCGTTCATCCAGCCGCAAGCCACCCAGATAACCCACACGACTAGCCCGTCCATCCACAAAACGCCGCCGCACAGCACAACTCCCCGCACTGACCACCACACCGCCTTCTTTCGCGATAATCGTCTGCTTCTCCATGCCCGGCAGATCGGCATCCGCAAAATAATCCGGCTCACGCTCCATCGTCAGCGTCACCGCGCCGCGCATGGGATTCTCGCGCAAAAGCCGCCTCAAACCGGCATCATCCTCCGGTTTGGCCAGCGCAAAAGCGACGCGGGAAGCGCGTGCCTTCGTCAGTTTGCGGTCAAGAGTTGCCCCTGCCATGATTCATCTCCCAAAGGATAATGGTCCCGCAGGCTCACATCATTTCGATGCAGCGCATTGATCACGTAAAAATTCCGCCACATGAACCAGTCGCTCCGGTTCACCGGCGCCATGCTGCGTTGCAAGATGCTCGGCCACGAATAGAATTCACGTCGTGCCGCCAGGCAGTTCTGCCGCAGCGTCTCCGGCTCCATGCCTCGCGGCTGAAACGGGATGCGGTTGTAACTATACCGGTCATCCAGCCACCAGTTCTCGTAGAGCAAGCGTCCCTCACCCTGCAATCGCTTGTAGAGCGGCGTTCCCGGAAACGGCGTCAGATGATTGAACGCCGCGATATACATCGCGTGTTCTCGCGCAAACGTGACCGTCTCGGCAAAACTCTCCGGTGTATCCCCATCATAACCGAACACAAACGTCCCATACACCCGCACGCGGTGCTTGTGCAGATTCGCCAGCGCCTTCTCGAAACCGCCCCGCATCGTGTTGAACGATTTGTTCATCACCTTGAGATTCGCCGGGTTCAGGCTCTCAAAACCGATCAATACACCCTGGCAACCGCTGCGCACAATCAGTTCCAAAAACTCATCATCGTGCGCCGCGTTGATGCTGGACTGGCTCACCCACCGTATCTTTAGAGGGATGAGAGCACGAAAGAACTCCTTCGCCTGTTCCAGATTCGACGTGATGTTGTCATCCACAAAAAAGAACAGCTTCCGCGAATCCTTCAGTGGTCGGATATCCTCGATGATGTCATCAATCGGTCGCCGCGTCTGGGTGGAATTGAAGACCGTCTGGATCGCGCAGAAATCACATTTGAAATGGCATCCCCTGCCCGCCTCCACCAAACCGATAGGCAGATACCGCTTGCCCCGGAAGATGGTGCGATCTGGCTTTAATTCCTGCAAAGAAGGCCGCCCCTCACCACGATAAAATTTCTGCAATCGCCCATGCCTCGCATCATCAATGACCTGCGCCCAGACCTGTTCCGCCTCACCGCATACCACCGCCTCCGCATAACGCGCCACTTCATCCGGGCACAACGTCGCGTGAAACCCGCCCATCACCACCGGTATCTTGCGCCTGCGATACTCGGATGCGATCTGATACGCGCGCTTCGCCGTGTAAGTCTCCACGCTGATCGCCACCAGGTCCGTCGCCTCATCGAACGGGATGATCTCCATGCGATCATCGTAAAACCGCACCTCCACATCCTTCGGTGTCAATCCCGCCAACGTGGCGGCTGGCAGAGATTCCATCTGCCACGTGCGGATATATTTCTGCCCCGGTCGGCGACCGATGCACGGATGGATGATCGTGAGTTTCATCCTTGTGTCAGTGAAGCTGCCATCACCTCAGACTTTGCCACTGGAGCCATCGGCATCGCCTGTGAACCGCCGATGATCCAGTCGCAATTATAGAACCGGCTGAGATTATGCGCATAGAAACGATAACCCAGATTCGTCCCCAGCTTAACCGGCCATGGCGCGGGTGAATGTCTTATCCTCTGCACGATGGAACGGACGCTGTAAGCATGTTTCCACGCCGCCTCTGCTCCCATCTGCAATTCCTGCACGCTCATCTTCTTCGGCTGAAACACCACGTGCTGGCCGTCATATAATTCCCAGTTCCGCGTGAGCAACCGTCCTTCCGCCACCAGCCGTTTATAAAGCGCTGTGTTCGGAAATGGTGTGACAATCGCAAACCGTGGCAGATCGATCTTTGCCTGCACTGCGAACTCCGCCGTTTTCAGAAAAACATCCGGCTCATCATGATCCAGCCCAAACACAAAGCATCCTTGTAACGCGATGCCATGCTCATGCAATCGCTCAACTACCTTCGCGAATTTGTCTGGCGAATTGAACCCCTTGTGATTCTGCCGGAGATTCTGCGGCGAGATGGATTCCAGCCCCATCAACAAGCCCTTGCATCCACTGCGCTCAGCGAGCTTTAGCAACTCCGCATCATCCGCCAGCAACACCGTCGCCAGCCCATACCACTGCACCTTCAGAGGTATCAACGCCGTGAAAAGCTCTTTCGCATAATCACGATCGGCGATGATGTTCAGGTCCACGAAAATCAGCTTCCGCTGGCCAAGTTGCCGGATATCTGCGATCACCTGCTCCACCGGCTTCTGGTAAGGCTTACGCCCCCAAGCCGTCGGCACCACGCAGAAATCACAATTATGGATGCAACCGCGCGTGGCCTCAAAGACGCTGTTCGTCAGATAACTGTCACCCGGTAACAACTCACGCCGTGCAAACGGCCGGTCAGCCAGATTCAACCCCGGTGCCTGATCATATCGCGGGCGTAGTTCACCTCGCGCAAAATCGTTTAGAAGCTCCGGCCAAGTATCCTCCGCATACCCCACCACAATGGCATCCGCATGTGGGGCTGCATCCTCGGGGATCAACGTCACATGCGGCCCGCCCAGCACCACTTTGATCCCGCGCTTGCGAAAATGATCGGCCAACTCATACGCTCGCACCGCCGTCCCTGTGATGACCGTCAGCCCGATGATGTCCGCCTCCAAGTCCAGCGGCACATCCGCGATGCCCTCGTCAAACAACTGCAAGTCCACTGGCAAGTCCGCCGGGATAAGCGCCGCCAGTGTCGTCAATGTGAGCGGCTGGTAACGCAATGACTTTTTCCAGATACCTCCCCGATGCCGGTACAGCGGACCCTTGGGTGAAACCAGTGCGATCTTCATCCGGGTATCGGGTTGCGCTTGCATCTGTGACTCTCATTTAGGCCGTATCCCGCGCCGCTTCAAGCGGAATGGCCACATAGCCCATTGATAAATTCGATGCGTTGTCGGTTTTATCAATGCCTAAAAGGCTACCGGATAGCCTGCCATTTGCTGTCTTCTACATGCTCGACACCCGCCCTGAACTTCTCCTATATTGCTCTAGCCAAAACGAGTACACGCTATGCCTGGACACAAATTCAACATCCTGTTCCTCGAGGACAATCTGGTCGCGTCAAACTTTCTCATCACGACCCTTTCCCGCGAACTGCCTGATGTAAAATTCGTCCCTGCCATCTCCATCAAGGAAGCCACCCAGAAAGTCGCCGAGCAGTCTTTCGATCTGTTCATCCTCGATATCCAGCTTCCCGACGGCAACAGCATTGATTTCCTCACCGGCCTCCAGAAGGAACACGTCTCCATCCCTCGCGCAATCTTCATGACCGCCAGCAAGGTCCCGGAGTTCCGCCAGCGTGCTCAAAATGCCGGTGCTGTCCGTTTCTTCGAGAAGCCGGTGAAGTCGAAGGAATTTGCCGTCGTCATCAAAGACATCCTCTCCCTCCAGCCGGAGTCAGAGAAACAGAATGTCGCTTTTGAAGGTCTATTAAGCTGCCTTACACCCATTGACCTTGTTCAGTTGAAATGCCTTTCCCAAGCCAAGATGGGCTTGGAATTCTTCAACAAGGAAGGTGTTCGCGGCACAGTCTATTTCCGCGATGGCCAGGTGATCCACGCGACGACTGGTAATCTGAACGGTGAAGACGCTTTCTGCCAGATCATGACGTGGAAAAGCGGCAAGATCACCGAAGTTCCCTTGCCCACCGCCCTTGCCCGCACCATCCAGACTGGCTGGAACGATCTGGTGATGCACGCCGCCCTGAAGATGGACGAAACAGCGTAGCATGTAGTGAGACACACCCCACCGCCCGACACAATTTGAGCGAGACTCTCCGAGTCGCAGCAACATTCGAACTCTCCATCATCCGAGCAAACAAAAAGGCTGACAACTTCCGCTGTCAGCCTTCGCAATTTTTACCGGAGTTCAGTCTCAGCTAACCAGATCCAGCGGTCCACCGCTGCTCAGTTCCTTGTTACCGAACGTCTCGATACGATGTCCCATCGCATGAGCCAGCGCCATGTGCAACCGGTTATGCGGCGTCTTCTGCATTTTGAGTGAACGGCCCATTTTGAAGCCGAATCCACCACCTGCCAGCACGAACGGGATGTTGTCCAGCGTGTGCGAGTTGCCCTTGCCCAGCTCATTCGTCCACACCACCAGCGTATTATCCAGCATGGAACCCGTGCTGCCCGGTTCCGGCGTCTCCGCCAGTCGTTTGAGCAGGTAATTCAGCTCACCAGCGAACCACTTGTTGATCTTGGTCAGCTTCTGCACGGCATCCGTGTTCTTGTCGTCTTCGTGCGAGAGACCATGGTGACCGTCTTTGATGTCCAGCCAGTTCATTCGCGCCTGACCGACGGACTTCGTATATTGCAACGTCGCCACGCGTGCCATGTCGTTCACGAAACTGTTGATGAGCAAGTCCACCTGCATCCGGCTCAAGCGCGGTACATCGTCATTCTGACCCGCAGACACGCCTGTCTCCAATGAAGGAGCCGGTGCCAGCATCTTCTGCTTCTCGCTATCCTTCAGGTCCTTCTCCATCTGGCGCACCAGTGTCTCGTGCTGTTCCAGCATGCGACGATCCTCCGAGCTGATCATCTTGCGGATCTTCTTCAAGTCCGTCTGCACATCATCGAGGATGCTTTGCAGGCTCTCCTTGTCCTTCAATTGCCCATACAGCTTCTGATACATCTGGTAAGGATCGGAAATCGGCGCCACCGGCTGATTCGGCCCCGCGTAGGACATGCGCGTCCACGGATCGGCACGATCCGTCACGCCCACCCCAAACTCCAACGAGCCGAATCGCGTCTTCGTGTCTTCCTTGCTTTGCAGGTAATTCTTGATCTCCTGATCGATGGAAATGCCGCTCGCCCAACCCGCTGGCGCACCACCACCACCCTGCACATTTCCAGGGAACAGCTCTATACCCGTGAGCAGACAGCTCATGCCGCGCATGTGATTATCACCATCGCCACGCACCTTGTTGCACACGCCGTTCAGGATGAGCATCTTGTCCTTGAACGCCTCCAGCGGCGTCATGATCTCCTTCAGCTTGAAATCGCTGCCCACTTCATCCGGCCAGAATGCAGGCGGAATGGTCCCGTTCGGGCTGAACATGATCACGAGGCGTTGGCGCGGACGTGCCGGAGCCGCCAGACCAAGACTCGGCAGTCCCATAAGGAACGGCAGTGCCGCCGTTGAAAGCCCTACTCGCTTGATGAATTCCCGGCGATGTATCGCGTTCATGTCTTTTTCTTTCCGTTTTTATCGTTTTCCGGCAATGCCGCCAAAGTGGCGATCTCCACCGCCAGCTTCTGGATATTGTAGCCCGATGCCGCAAATGACTGGCGCAAGCGATCCATCTGCTCATGACCATACGCCATCATCGGCTGTTTGACGATCTGATGGAACAGTTGCTCAATGAATCCGTTCTGAGCCAGATCACTGCCCACCGCGAACTCCGCCACATCACGCGCACCCGAGAGGCGCACCTTCTCGCCTTCGTCCGTGATGTAATCGCTCACCGGATTCACCGGCTTGCCATTCTCCGTCGTACGGAAACGGCCCACCGCATCATACAGTTCCAAGCTGAAGCCCAGCGGATTGATGACCGCATGGCACGTCTGGCAGTTCTGTGATTTCGTCAGTTCCGCCACCTTCTCGCGCATGGAGAGATTCGGCGCAAATTTCGATTCCTCAAACGCCACCGCAATCGGCGGGGGCTTAAGTGACCGGCCCACAATCTTCCTCGTGAGGAACACCCCACGATGGATCGGAGACGTGGATTTCTGATACGAAAACGCCGCCAACAGATACGGATGTGTCACTACACCAGAGCGTTGTTTCGGGTCCAGCTTCACCTTCACGAAGTTATCCTTCGCGTCCGTCTGGATGCCGTAGAACTTCGCCAGGCGCTCATTCACGTAAAGATCATCCGAGAGCAGCAATTGCCGGTAATCCGAGTTCCCGTTCCACACCACATCTTCGAGGAACAGGTTCAGTGACGTGCGCAAATCCGCGATGATCTCCGGCGTGAAGCCCGGATACAGATTGCCGTCTTTGGACACATCTTCCACATGATCCATTTGCAGCCAGTGATGCAGGAAATACTGTATCTTGGACTTCGCGCGTGCATCAGCCATCATCCGTTGCGCCTGCTGCGCCACCTGTTCCGGCGTATTCAGCTTGTTCTCTGCCGCCTGCTTCAAAAGCTCCTTGTCCGGCAGAGAATCCCACAATTCATACGAAAGCCGTGTGGCCACCGCGTAGGGATTCATCTTGTCCGCTTCCAAACCGATGTAGAGGAACTGCGGCGATTTCAACGCCAGCAAGATCACGCGCTTCACTGCCGTCTCGATATCCTTCGCGCCTTGGAACTGCGCCGTCACATGGATCTGCTTCTGCTCTTCCGTCAAAGGCTGGCGGAACGCCGCTTGCACAAAGTCTCTGCAGAATGTTTCCACCTTAGCCTGACGGTCGGCATCCTTCTCCTTGCTGCGTGTGAAGCGGTCGAGTCGCGCGATCACATAATTCGCCACTTCGATGCCCGCTTGGGTCGTCGCCTCATCCCACCCCTTAGAGATGCTGACACCACGCTCATAGCCCACACTGCTGTCATCCGGCGGAAACGGCGTATTCAGCACGAATGTCGGTCGCGCTTGCACTGGCGCAAGATTCCGCATCGGCACCAATTGCTGCGAGCCATGCGGCGGCACCCATTCCAGCGCGATCGATGCTGTCTTGTCCTTGAACTTGAACACATCCAGCATGAGCGGATACGCCCGCCCGCCGATCAGCTTGATCGTCCCCCGATGCTCGGTGATGCCTGAGGCCACCCACGCATCGATCAAAGGTTCGGTGCCATTCCCGCCGTTCACCCACAGGCGCATTCCGTTCGGTGTCTTGACGATGAATTCGTAAGTGCCTGATTCCTCTGCGATCAACGAACCTTCCCAGCGGATGGAAAACTCATTCGTCGCCGTGATACGTGCATCGGGATTTTCGGTGCCGAAATCGAACGCGATCTGCTTGTCCACGCGATCAAACACCTTCCTCCCGAAGTTGCGGGAATTGTTATACGTCCCCTTCAACCCACGTTCCGTTCCGATTTTCACCTCATCCATGCTGAACCCTTTCAGCAAATCCGCCACCGTGTTCATGTATTGGCGATTCGTCAGTCGCACCAGTTCCACACGCGCCGGTTGGATGCGCGCCCTCGCCTCACGGGAATAGAACGCATCAAAGATATACTTCGCCACCGCCATGGAGCCTGCGGCATCCAGCGCTTCCGGCTTGTCCTCCGGCATCGTGCGATCGATCACCCGGGCCAGCTTCTCCACGGACCAATCGCCATGCAGTGCCTCGTCATACTTCCCATGCACGCCCTCGCCCACCTTGCCATGGCAGCTCGCACATTGCTTCCGGTAAATATCCGCACCTGAGGGGGCCTTACGGTCAGCCGCCATGGCTTCCGATGAAGCCGCCAAAAAACCGAGCAGAACCGCGATTGAAAGAAGCTTGCTGGATGACATTGAAAACACCTTATTCGCAGCAACCGACGAGCCACCCCAAAAACGCGAAAACCCTTTATTGAAAAGGGTTTCCTTAGGCCGGTTGACGGCCATTTCTAAGTTACAGCTCTGCCACGTCATAGACTGCAATAAAGGAGACGCTAGCATCCTGCCGATTATTCGCCTTATTTCAAGCCGCCATCGCTTTTATTTACCTTTCCATAATTCACACCTCATCATTCATAATTTCCCCCTCTCGATGTTCGATGTTTCCCTTTATTCTTCCTTCACTTTTCTCCATCATCTCCGCACTCGAATCACTTATGCGTGACGTCAGGAAAGCAGTCATCACCGCCGCCGGTCGGAACCAGCGCGCTCTCGCCCTCCAAACCCTTGTGGACCGCGATGGCGAATCCCGCACCGCCCTGCACATCCTCCTGAACGAGGCCGTCAGCGCTGGTTGTGAGGACATCGCCGTCGTCATCGCCCCCGGTGACGCCTCTGCCTACGCCACCGCCGCCGGTGAACACGCCCGCAAAGTCCAGTTCATCGAACAACGCGACCCACGTGGCTACGGTCATGCCATCTACTGCACGCGCGAATTCGTCGGCAACCAATCCTTCCTCCATCTCGTTGGCGATCACCTCTGGGTCAGCCGCACGGATGTGAGCTGCGCCAAACAGATCGTCGCCATCGCCGCGCAACAGGAATGCGCCGTCTCCGGTGTGCAACCCACCAAGGAACGCGAACTGCCCAACTACGGTGCCATCGGCGGCAAGCTCGTCTCCGGCGGCAATGGTCTCTATGAAGTGCAGAATGTCCTCGAAAAGCCCACGCCCACCTTGGCCGAGCAGCAACTCGTCGTCCCTGGTCTGCGTGCGGGGCATTACCTCTGCCTCTTCGGCCTGCACGTCATCACTCCGACTATTTTCGGCATCTTGGAGAAGCAACTCGCCACCTTGAAGACTGGCGAAAAACTTCCCCTCTCCTCCGCCCTTGCCCAACTCGCACGCCAGGAGCATTACCTCGCCTACGAAGTCGCCGGTGCCCGTTACGATCTCGGGGCGCGCTACGGCGTCCTAACTGCGCAACTCGCGCTCGCACTGGAAGGCAAGGACCGCAGTGAAGTCCTCGCGCAATTACTCGAACTCCTCGCCCAACGCGCCAAGTAAAGAACCTGCACGCCTCATCTCCATGAGTTCTTTGCTGCACATCATCACCTCGCCCGACGCCACCACGCGCAACCAATCCCTCGACGCCTTCGCCCGCGCCGGGTCCTTGGATGAACTGCTCACCGCCTGTACCGAACTCGACACCTTTCGCCGTCAGGCCGACAACCTCTACGAACGCGTCCGCGCCCTGTTCTTCCTCTACGCGCTCCATCGCTTCCACATTCCCCAGAAGCTAGCCGTAGTGGCGCAGGCGCCCTCGCCTGCGAATAGTCGGACAGGCGCCCCCGCCTGTCCCCTAATCCCTTTCCCGGGCTACGAACAACTCCTGAACCGCCGCTTCGAAGAAGCCATCGACATCTTCCTGAAATCCCAGTCCACCGATGGCCCCAGTGACGGCATCAGCTCTGCCCTCGCCGCCGCTTATCATCGTCTCGCTTTCCAAACGCTGGCCGATCAAGTCCGCCGCAGCGTCCGCACTGTCCGTGGCAATCAATGGATGTTCCGCATGGGCCATCCTGCTGATCAACCCCTGCGCCTGCGCCCGGAATTGTTTCAACGCGCCGCCGATGGCACCTATCCCATCCTGCGCGAGCAAACGCCCGTGCGCATGGACCTCACGCACTCCGCGTGGTCGGATATTTTCTTCCTCGGGATGGATTACCCCGAAGGCGCGAAAGTCCTGAACATCTCCGTGGACCTCGGCGTACATGGCCGCGACAACACCACGCGCCCGCCCGTCAGCGCCTGGCTCCGTGTCATCGATGAACCCGTCTTGCGCCTCACTTCCGTTGACTTGGGTGCCACATCAGACATCGATTCCCTCAGCGACATTTTCGATTTCGCAAAAGATTACCTTGGCCTGCTGAAAGCCGCCGTCATCGCCTCCGGCATCGTTCCACCCGGCATTGAAGGCTCCGGCCAATCCCTCGCTGAATTGCTCGCCCGCATCGTCGGACCCGGCAAAGGCTTGGAGATCGTCTCCTGCGTGAACGATATCCCGAAAGGTTCACGCCTCGCCGTCAGCACGAATCTCCTCGGCTCACTCATCAGCGTCTGCATGCGTGCCACTGGCCAAGCGGCATCGCTCACCGGCCCGCTCGAAGAATCTGAACGCCGCCTTGTACTTGCACGCGCTTTGCTCGGCGAATGGCTCGGCGGCTCCGGTGGCGGCTGGCAAGATTCCGGCGGTGTCTGGCCCGGCATCAAGCTCATCACTGGCAAGACCGCGCATGAAGAAGATCCCGAGTTCGGCATCTCCCGTGGCCGCCTCATGCCCACGCATCATGTGTTCAGCCGCGATGAGATTCCCGACTCCGCGCGTCAAGCATTGCAAGATTCCCTCGTTGTCGTCCACGGCGGCATGGCGCAAAACGTCGGCCCCATCCTCGAGATGGTCACTGAGAAATACCTGCTCCGTAGCGAAGCCGAATGGCATGGCCGCCAGGAAGCCCTCGGCGTGCTTGATGAAGTCATCAACGCGTTGAAGCGCGGCGACATCAAAGCCGTCGGCGCTGCCACCACACGCAATTTCCGCAAGCCCATCCAGACCATCATCCCTTGGGCTTCCACCTATTTCACCGAGCAACTGATCGCCAAGGCGGAAGCCGCGTTTGGTCAAGATTTCTGGGGCTTCTGGATGCTCGGCGGCATGAGCGGTGGCGGCATGGGCTTCATCTTCGCCCCCGAGCGCAAGCGCGAAGCCCAGCAGCGCATGCAACAGATCATGCTGGAGACGAAGCGCGAACTGCAGCACGCCCTGCCCTTCGCAATGGACCCCGTTGTGTTCGATTACAGCATCAACGAACACGGCACTGTCGCCGACCTGCTCCACGGCGAACACGCCATCATGCCTGCGAATTACTACGCCCTCACCGTCCCCGGTATGTTGCGTCGCGATCTGCAAACCCTGCCCATCGCCCGTCGCGCGGAACTCGACAAATTCGGTGCCGCTGCCCGCAACAAACCCGAACTGCGCGGCATGGTACAAACCCTCTTCGACGTCCTCCTGCCCAAAGGCAAATCCGAGAAAATACAAGGCGCCTCGCTGGATGAACTCCTCGAACAAAACGGCTTCGACCGCAATCAGCACGAACAGATCCGCACTGATCTAAAAGAAGGCCGCATCGGCCTAGCCCAAAACCGCCTTCGCGCTGACACACAAATCGAAGACGTTGTTTCTACAGAAGTAACCGAACTCTCCAACGACCTCGTAAATCGTAAATCCCAAATCGTAAATCTCGGCGAAGCCGCCTTGCGCAACGGCGAACTCGCCATCATCAGCCTCGCTGCTGGCGCCGGTTCCCGCTGGACCGGTGGTGCGGGCACGTGCAAAGCACTGCATCCCTTTGCCAAGCTCGGCGGCAAACATCGCACGTTCATCGAGGCACACCTGGCCAAGTCACGCCAAGCCTCGGAAAAATACGGCATCAGCATCCCACACGTCTTCACCACCGGCTATCTCACGCATCAGCCCACGGTGGATTTCCTCGCGCGCGTTAAGAATTACAATTACTCCGGCCCGCTTCACCTCTCCCCCGGCAAGAGCGTCGGCCAGCGCCTCATACCGACCGTGCGCGATTTGCGTTTCCAGTGGGAAGAGATGCCGCAGCAACGCCTTGATGAACAGCAACAGAAAGTCCGCGAAAGCCTGCGTCACGCCCTCATGAACTGGGCGCGCAGTGCCGGTGAAGCCAGCGATTACACGGACAACCTCCCGCTCCAATGCCTGCACCCCGTCGGTCATTTCTACGAAGTGCCGAATCTCCTGCGCAACGGCGTGATGGCTGCGTTACTGAAAGAACGTCCGCAGCTCAAATACCTGATGCTGCATAATATCGACACGCTCGGCGCGAACCCTGATCCAGCCCTGCTCGGCCAGCACATCCAGAGCGGAGCGTGTCTAACATTTGAAGTCATCACCCGCCGCTTGGAAGATCGTGGCGGCGGTCTCGCCAAGGTAAATGGCCGCATGCGTTTTGTCGAAGGCCTCGCCATGCCGCGCGAAGAAGCCGAGTTCCGCCTCAGCTATTACAACTCCAACACTGCGTGGATTGACCTCGATAAATTCCTCGGCATCCTCGGCCTCACTCGCGAAGACATCCTCGCGGCCGACGACACCAAGATCACCGCCGCCATCCGTGCCTTGGCTGCGAAGCTACCCACCTACATCACGCTCAAAGACGTGAAAAAGCGTTGGGGCCATGGCCAGGAAGACGTGTTCCCCGTCGCCCAATTCGAGAAGCTATGGGGTGATCTCACCGCCTTGCCGGAGATCGACAGCTGCTTCGTCGTCGTGCCGCGAGCGCGTGGTCAGCAACTTAAAGATCAGGCTCAACTGGACGGCTGGCTCCGCGATGGCTCCGCTGCCTATGTGGAAAATCTCTGCGCGTGGTCGTAAACCGTGGACCGCGACTGTGTCCGCCGAGGACCAGTCGCAAACATAGTCAGAGGAAGTTTCGGAATATTTTTGTAACTCTCCTTAGTTTTCCCCTGCTGCGGCTGATCTATCGACACAGCCGCTCCCCTCAGCATTCACTTGATCGACACCGTTTGTTTTCTCGGCGAGATGCACCACAAGCTCTTCCACGTACGAAAGAAAATCTCGCCATCAGACACAGCCAGTGTCGAGTTTGAGTATTCCTTCACCGTGTTCACCGCCACCACTTCGAACTTCGGGTTCGCCTTGATGATCACCACATCACCCGACTGGTTCGGCATATAAATCTCATCGCCCACCAGCAGCATGGAGCCCCACGTCCCGGCCTTGGCGCCCACACCTGCTGCGCGTTCCTCCCAAAGCACCTTGCCCGTTTTGAGATCCTGACATGCGAAAAGGCTGCCTGTATTGTGATAATAGATATGCCCGTCTTTGATCACACCGGTGCCGATGTAGCCTTTGTCCCGCTCCGTGTGCCACAGACGATGCGTCGCCGTCACATCACCACTGCCGCCCGGCTTCACCGCCAGTGAATTGCCGAAGAACCCACCCATCGCCACCAACACGCCATCCCCATAGATGAGTGAGGTATACACCAACGGATTCAACCCATCGCAGCGCCACAATTCCTTGCCCGTCTTCGGATCAAACGCCCGCACGAACTTCGGGAAGCTCATCACCAATTCTTCCCGTCCATCCACCTTGATGACGATCGGCGTGCTGAAGGAACCTTCGATACCGTCCTTCTTGCCCTTGAATCCATCGATGCGATCACTGAAATCAAACGTCGGCTCGTTGAAGCGCCACACTTCCTTGCCCGTCTTTTTATTCAACGCCACCAAGAACGACCCTTTGCCCGGTCCATGAAAGATGAAGACATTATCACCATGAATGACAGGCGATGATGCATTACCCCACTCGTGTGCCTGCGGTCCCAAATCACGACGCCACACTTCCTTGCCGCTCAGATCGTAGCAGAACACGCCAGCCGAACCGTGCGTCACGATGACCCGTTCTCCATCCACCACCGGTGACGCTGCGCAATACGGATTGTCCTTATGCGTCCGCTCCGCTTTGGCATAGACCACGCCCTCTTTCCACAGCAGCTTGCCATCGCGCTTGCTGAAGCACATCACCGTGCGCTGATTGTCCGATTCGACCGCCTGGGTCACAAAAATCTTATCACCCCAGATCACCGGCGTGGAATTACCACGATCCGGCAAGTCGATGCGCCACTTCACATTCTCTGTTGCGCTCCAGCGGGTGGGCAACCCTTCCTCCTGCACCTTGCTGGAACCATCATTGAGTCCGCGCCACGAAGGCCAGTTCGCCGCACCCGCCGTGAATGCCACCAGCAAAATCCCCGCTGACACCACTCGCCATGAGAAAGAAACGTTTTGGCTTAACATGCCCGTTACAGTGGCGCGAAACCCGTTTTACTTCAAGCGCAAGCACATGCCTGCCTCCTCAACTTTCTCCCTTTTTGCGCCTTGTGCGCTTTTTTGCGGCCATTCCCTCATTATCCGCGCCTTTCCGTGATCCATCTGTGACCAAACCCTCTGAAAAATTCTCCAAGATTGGCATTGCACTCTGCCGTTCCGCCGTTATTTTTCCTGTCCCGGTTTGGCCGATGGTGTAAAGGTAGCACAGGTGACTTTGACTCACCTAGTCATGGTTCGAATCCATGTCGGCCAGCCACTTCGGATTTTCTCACTTCCCTGGCAGCCAACGTTGCTTGGCACGGAAAGCCGTGATTTGTGACTCTACACGCGCCACTCCCTGCTGATCGCCATTTTTTTGGAATGCACCACGCACCTTGCCAGCCATCTCCACAGCTTCATCAAAGCGTCCATTTGCCGCCGCTGTACAAGCCTGCAGTTCAGCCACGCGCAATGGCACCTCTGCCCCATAATGATTCAGCAACTCGCTGAGCAACATCACGCTCAACCGGGCATCTTTCGTGCTTATTTGCGGCTGTTGTATCAGCAGCCATATCAATGATTCCTTGGGGAGCGACCAGTTCGGCTTCAACTTTGCCGCCATTTCAAAACTGCCTCGCGCCCTCGCCAGATCACCGGCCTCCTCCTGCAACAACCCGTTTTGGAACCAGAGATCCGCATTGTCTGGCGCAAATTTCAGTCCGGCCTGCAATTCTTTCAATGCCTCCTGGCTGCGTCCGCCAACCGCCAGCAGCCGGACCAGATTCTTTCGCGCTTCCACCAAGGCGGCATCAGTGGCCAGCGCATTGCGAAAACTTTTTTCAGCACCCGCTATATCCCTCTGCTCCGCCTGGATGCCTCCCAAATTGTTCCACGCACTGGAATTATCCGGCTGCTTTTCCAGATACCGCACCAGCAATGCCCTTGCCTCCTCCGCCCGGCCCATACGCCGCAACGATCTGGCCATGTGGAAATCCACCTCGTCCAGTTTCGCGTTGAATTTGGCCGCATTGCTCAGTGCTTCCAGCGCCTGGTCTGGCCGGTTCAATTCAAGCAGGATCCTCCCCACCAGCAGATGCAAACGGCCATCTTCAGGGAATTGCATGATCCCGTGGGACACCTCCACCATCGCCGCTTCCGGTTTCCCTTTGTCGAGCAATGCCTCGCCCAGAACCATATAAGCGACTGAATTCGCTTTGGCCACCCGCAACGCCTCGCGGAAAAGCGTTTCTGTATCCCGCCAAAAAGGCAATGCCGCCAGCGTCAGCACTACACAGCTCATGAGGACCGCGAACACCGTCACCCCGGCCGGTTTACGCCGCGTCTCAGGCTGCTTAGCCGCCCATTCGGCCAGCGTCCACACTGCCGCACAAATCAATCCGATGGTACTGATATAGGAGTAACGGTTCGCCAGCGCCGCGCCTCCTGCCTGGATCAAACCGCTTACCGGCAGCAACGTGATCAGGAACCAAATCCACGCCACCAACCACCACGGCTGCGACCTGCGGAACCGCCAGCATAGATAAGAGACTCCACCCAATACCGCCAGCGCAGCGACTTCCACCCCCACCGGCCACCGGCCCGGATGCGGATAAAGCACCGCCAGATTCACCGGCCACAGCAGCAATCCGAGGTAGCGGACATATGATACCAGCGCGTTGCCGACACGATCTGCCAGCGTCGTGTCCGTCATCATCTTCAGCACTTCACCCTCTTGTTGAGCTTTCACCGTGATCACGGCAAGAAACAGGCTAAGGCAGAAGAACGGGATTTTTTCCACTATCCTCTGGAAGATCAGCTTCCGATCGATCGGCAACGCGTTACCCTCTGCTGAGAACCCCGCTCCCAACCTTTTGAACGGCCAGCCATCCAGCAAAAGCAAAACTGCAGGCAGGGTCACACTCATCGGCTTCGCCATCACCGCCAGTGCGAATGACCCTAAAGTCAGCAAATACGAAGCCTTTCCCGGCTTGCGCACATAACGCGTGTAGGCATGCAACGTCAGCAACCAGCACAAAGTGCATAACACATCCTTCCGTTCCGCCACCCACGCCACCGATTCCACCCGCAGCGGATGCCACGCAAAGATCGCCGCCACGATCAAGGCCCGCAACGGCAGCCGGAACACCACCAGCAGCCACAGATACAGCACCACTGCATTCACTCCATGGATCAAGATATTCACCGTATGATGTGCCTGCGGACTAAGACCGAACATCTCAACATCGAGCAGATGACTCAGCGATGTCAGAGGATGCCACATCGAGTGATGCGGGCCGGTGAATGCCCAGCGGACCGTCACTTCGTTAAGCCCCTGTTTCACATACTTGTTGTGAACGACATAGGCTGAATCATCATAGGTCAGGAACTGGAAGCCGGAGGCCGGGTAGAAGAGCATCACTGTGAGCAAAAATAATCCTGCCGCGCAAAGACGCGTGTTCTTGGACAGTTCTGCCAGTGGAGTCACGGCCTTGGAGATACTGGAAAGCCGGCGCCAAGTCAAAAAGTTGCCGCCTGCCTGGATGCACTTCCGCATTTGCTATTTGCGCCCACCGCCTCCGCTCAGTTACAAACTTCGTCAGCTCAATTTTAACTGCCGCCAGGCACTCCTTGCGCTGAGTCATCCTTTGCGACTTTGGTGCCTTTTTGCGGCCATCCTGAAATGACTATGCTCGGCGAAATCCGCAATAAACAAGGCGAACGCATCGATTATACCCTCCATGCGGGCGCACCCGGCTCCAAGAACATCGTCGTCCTCGGCCACGGTGTCACCGGCAATAAAGACCGGCCCTTTGTCGTCGCCCTCGCCCAAGGTCTGGAGAAAGCGGGCCTAAACGCCCTCCGGATATCTTTCTCCGGCAATGGCGCATCCGAAGGCAAGTTCACCGACTCCCACATCTCCAAGGAAGTCGCCGATCTCGGCTCCGTGCTCGATGCCTTGAAGGGTTGGAATGTGGGCTACATCGGCCACAGCATGGGCGGCGCCGTCGGCGTTCTCCGCACCAGTACTGATGACCGCATCCAGTTCCTCGTCTCCCTTGCAGGCATGGTCCACACCAAGCAATTCGCAGAACGCGAATTCGGCATGGTGTCACCCGGCAAAGGTAACATGTGGGACGACGAAGCCTGCCCCCTCTCCCAAGAATACATGGATGACCTCCGCACCCTGGATACGCTAGTGGAGAACGCCCGGCACATCAAAGTCCCCTGGCTCCTTGTCCACGGCACTGAAGACGATGTCGTCTTTCCTCAAGACTCCCTCGACATCTTTGCTCAAGCCAACCAACCCGTGAGCCTCCTCCAACTTAAAGGTTCCAACCACGTCTTCGCGGGAGCACACACCGCACCCATGGTCGAAGCCGTCACCGCCTGGGTGAAAGCTCGCCAGAATCCATAGCTGTTGTTGCCCTCGGTTTTAAAAAATCCAGCCTCCGCAGGCTGATCTGCGGAAGCTGTTTGTAATCCTTTCCCGGCTAGCAATTGCCAGGGAAAATGCTGACCGATTTATCGGCAGCTCAATCGAATGGATTGAGTGGACGCGGCGGACGGGGTGGCGGCGGCAACGGTCCCGGCGGATCTACCACGATCGTCCGGCGATGTTCCTGATTATAGTGATGATGCCGCGGCGAGTTGTATCGCGTGTTATGATAGACGCGATAATGCGAGTGGGAATACGGGTGATAATGGGAGCAATGATGGCAATAAAATTGATCCCTCGTTGAAACCCTTACTTCCCCATGTGGATGAGCCGCACAACCCGCAGAGATCATCGCCGCTCCCATCAGCAACATACTGAGAATTTTGGCTGGTTTTGTCATAAAGCCTGTTCTTTCTTCTTTCTCTTCTTAACAAGCTCATGCCGTGCCACCCCCTGCTAATGGACCCGCAGAACATCCATATCCACCTTGATTTCAAACAGATAGCGCAACCCGGCTCAACCTGCCTCCCCTTGCTTACCTTGCCCGAAACAATGTTAGCACCTTTCACTTTGCACAGATTGCAGGCCCCGATACATAGCCTCCCTTACGCAATGCAAGCCAAGGTCATACATAAAAAAAGAAACGGCCTTCTCAGAACGAGTAAGCCGTTGCTAAAAACCGTACTTAAATCAGGCATCCCGCTATCAATCCACCCGCGATGCAGGTTGCGCCATCGGGGCCTCGGGGACTCCCAGCGGCGTGGAACGTCCCGGCTGGATATATACATGAGCCCGGGTCGGCTTGGCTTGGGGATATGCCTCATAATCACGATTATTGTGGTAGAAGCGGTAGTGGCTGTGCTGGAATGTGTGATATTCGTCACAGTTCACGCAGTAGAAATGGTTCGGCGGTGCGTTGCGCACCTCATATTCCCGGTTGCTTGAACATGCGGTGCAGATCAATGTCAGGATGCCCGCACCCAGCGTCAGTAATTTCGTTGGTGTTTTCATAAGCCAGTACATCTTTCAAGTTGCGCTGGCCCTCTCCTTCCACCGTCGCATTTTGCATATATCTCGCACCAGTGATTGGCCGGAATGCAACCTAATGGACTCAGGACGGACGTACCAGCAGGTTTTCCCCTGTGTATAAGCTCACCCCATGCCAAGGCAGACACCCCCACCTCCAATCATTCATCTTCCTAAATGGCAACAGGATACGAACGCGTACATATTTTTCACTTAGTTTGAAGAATATGCACTTCGCCAGCGTCAATAAAAGAAGCTGGCAAAAAAGAGGAAATCGCTTGCCAGCCGGAGGTAGGGGCTGGAAAAATAGGACCATAGCCCTTGGCAGCACAACGTAAGCAGTCTGGCAGACACTGAATTATGAAGAAGTCGTTGGCAATCTCGCTGAGCACCCTTGCCGGTGCTGGATCGCTCATGGCCGTATCCCCGGTCTTGAACGGCACCTTCCCTGCCGGTGGACAACGCGGCACAGAACTGGAAGTGGAGTTCAGGGGCCAACGCCTGGACGATTTCCAGCAGGTACTCTTCTACTCCCAAGGCTTTGAAATCACCAAGGTCACTGCCACCAATGCTAATTCCGTGAAAGCCATGGTGAAGGTCGCTCCGAATGTCCTGCCCGGCGAACATCAACTGCGCCTGCGCACGGCCACCGGCGTCTCCGAGCTTCGCACCTTCTATGTCAGCCCCTTCACCCAAGTGCAAGAGGTGGATAAACCGGCCAATGACAGCAAAGAGACGGCCCAAAAAATCACCGCGAATGTGACGATCAACGGCACCGTCAGCCGTGAAGATACCGATGTCTTCGCGCTCGAAGCCAAAAAAGGCCAGCGCATCGGCGTAGAAGTGGAAGGCATCCGTCTTGGTCGTGATCTCTTCGACCCGCTCGTCACTGTGACCAAAGCCGATGGCAGCAAGCTCGCTGCTGCCGATGACACGGCCCTGCTGTTGCAAGATCCGGCTTTGACCGTCATCGCGCCGGAAGATGGCACTTATTACATCACCATCGAGGAAGCTCCCTATGAACGCAATCGCGATGCCATGTATCGCCTGCACATCGGCAATTTCCCGCGTCCCCTCGCCGTTTATCCTGCTGGCGGCGAGGCCGGTGAAAAACTTTCTGTTAAATTTATCGGTGATGCTTCCGGAGAATTCGCCCAGGAAATCGCTCTGCCCGGGGCAAAGGATCCGAAGTTCCCCGTCTTGGCAAATAATGGCGGTCTGTCTGCCCCTTCTCCAAACTGGCTGCGCGTCTCCGATTTTCCGAACGTCCTCGAAGCCGAACCGAACAATGACCGCACCAAAGCCTCCGGTAGCGCTCAAGAAGCACCGCTCGCTTTGAACGGCATCATTGAGAAAAACGGTGATGAAGATTGGTTCCGCTTCACCGCGAAGAAAGGTCAGGCTTGGGAGATCAATGTTTACGCCCAAAGCATCCGCTCTCCGCTGGATACCGTGCTGAACGTCTACGACAAGGACGGCAAGAGCCTCGCAGGCAATGACGATTCCGGCAGCGCCGACAGCTACCTGCGGTTCACCGCTCCCGCTGATGGCGAGTTCTTCGTCCGCGTGACCGATCACTTGGGCCGCGGTGGCCCCAATTACATCTACCGTGCCGAGATCGCCCCAGTCGCGCAAACGCTCACATTCAGCATCCCTGAAGTGAATCGTGATGATTCGCAAGGCCGCCAATCCATGGTCGTCCCGAAAGGTGGCCGCTTCATGACCATGATGAGCATCAAGCGGAACAACTTCGGCGGCGAAGTTCAGTTCGACCCCAAGGGCCTCCCCGCTGGTGTGAAGGTGGATGTGGATAATATCCCCGGCAACCTCACCAGCGTCCCCGTCGTGTTTGAAGCCGCACCTGATGCCGCTGTAGGTTCCACGTTCGTGGACTTGCAAGGTCGCCTCATCGAGAAAGACAAGGACGGCAAACAGACCGAGCGCACCATCCCCGGTGGACTCGATCAAAAGCTGAACCTCGTTCTCGGTCGCCCGAACAACACCATCTATTACTCCACCTACGCCGACAAACTCGTGGTGTCCGTCGCCGAAGAAGCTCCCTTCAAGATCGACATCGTGGAACCCAAGGTCCCGCTCGTCCGCGAAGGCAGCATGCAATTGAAGATCGTGGCCACCCGCAAGGAAGGCTTCGATGAACCCATCACCATTTACATGCCCTTCCGTCCGCCTGGCATGGGCGCGGATTCCAGCGCCACGATCGCCAAGGGTCAGAAGGAAACCACCTACACCATCAACGCCAATGGTGGTGCAGAAACGAAAGTCTGGCGCTTCCCGGTGCTCGCTTCCGCCACCGTGAAAGGTGCGCCGCTCTGGACCTCTTCACAGATGGCCAAGCTCGAGATCGGCATGCCGTTCGTGGGTTTGAAGTTCGATCTCGCCACCGCCGAGCAAGGCCAGGATTCCAAGGTCATCTGCAAGCTCGAACAAAAACTGCCCTTCGAAGGCAAGGCCAAGCTCAAGCTCATGGGCTTGCCGAACAAGGTCACCACCCAAGACATCGAGATCACCAAAGACATGAGCGAGGCCGTGTTCCCCATCAAGGTGGACGCGCAAAGCCCCGTGGGCATGCATCGCAATCTCTATGTCTCGATGATCATCGAGAAAGATGGCGAACCCATCACGCATAACTTCGGTGCCCGTGGCAGCCTGCGCATCGCCACCCCGGAAAAGAAGACGGCTGAAGCCTCCGCCCCGACCAAGACCGCCGCCGCCACTCCGGCAGCGAAGAAGTAAGCAGCACCAAAGAATTCTCCCAGAAAGGACGTCCCCTCACCGGACGTCCTTTTTATTTTTCATCTGGCAGAAAAGCAAACCAAGGCTACGTTTCTCCACGTTATGGATGTGAAGAACCTTAACGACGTGCCCGCCTTTACCACCAAAGACGGCTCGGAGATCCGTGAACTGCTCGCGCATCGCAATAGCGCGATCCGTTTGCAGAGCCTCGCCGAAGCGCGCCTGCCCGTGAATGGCAGCACGCAGGAGCATTACCATCAGAAAACGGAAGAAATCTATTACATCACTTCAGGCCACGGACGGATGCGCATCGAGAACGAATTACGCGAAGTAAAACCTGGTGATGCTATCGCCATCCCACCCGGCTTGAAGCACAAGATATGGAACACTGGCGAGACCACTTTGCACCTCCTCTGCTGCTGCGCCCCGCCCTATGAGCATGAGGACACCATCATCACCGAGATCATCTGACCTTCAACCCACCCTCCTCCTATGTGGAAGCCCACCAAAGTCCGTCTCTTCATCAAACCCTTCTGCGGCTGGTGTCACGAAGCCATCGACTGGCTCGATGAACGCCAAATCCAATACGAGGAACTCGACGTGACCAGCAACCGCAAGGCCTACGACGAGATGCTCGACCTCACCGGCCAGACCAAGGCTCCTTGCATCGAAGTGGACGGCGAAGTCCTCGCCGATTTCGATGTCGGCCAGCTTGAGAAATTCTGGGACCGCCTCGCCAAAGCCCATCAGGGCTGAATGGCCGGAGACGGCGACAAATAAAGGCGACAGGAGCGTTTTGCGCTTGTCGTCCTGTTTCCTATTCGGCAAACAGGGGATATGTTCTGAACGAACACGATGATTGTCCCCTAAGGAGGGTGCGTTATTTCATCTTATCCGGATAAACGCTGAACTAACCGGCTAATGTACATCAAAGTAGCTTGCGCGTGCGGGTGCCGTTACGGCTTCGATGTTACCCCCGTGAACGGCTTGATGCCGGTGGGGGTGAATTGCCCGAAATGCGGAATGGATGGCACCGCCAAGGCAGATGCCCTTCTCGCGATGGTCGCCCCCAAGTCTGCGCAAGTTCCCGTCATAACTGCAAATACAGCACCTGCCCAGGCTCCTGTTCTGGCCGCCATACCGCTGCCTCTCGATGATAAGGAAGAAGCACTTCCTGCCGCCATCGCTTTACCGGCTATTCCAGCCATTCCCGCATCCGCTCTTCCTGCGCCACCGACCAGACCGCCAGCAATCGCTTTGCCTGTGGAAGACCAACCGACCACGCCCGTCCCAGCCCGATCTTCCATCGTAAACGTACCGCCACCACCACCTCCGGCTACAATCGCGCCGGCACCTCCGCCACCCCCGGCCCTTCCAGCCAGTGGCCTCACGGTGAAACGTCGTGCACCGGAGGAACACTCAGCACCAACACCGGCAACCGCTCCCGCGAGCACTGCAGCACCCGCTTCTTCAGGCGGCTTGAAGGTAAAAGGCGTGGCCCCTTCAACCCACGCACCAACGGCTGCAAGCAATGCCACTCCATCAGAACCGGCGACTGAAAAGCCTTCCGAATCCGCGATTGAAAACCCGCACGTCCGCATCGGCTACATGCCGAAGGATGGACCGGAGCCCAGTTTTCCCCGGGGTCTGCTGGGGGCTTTCATCGGCACTGTCGTTGGTTCGCTGATCTGGTATACGATCTTCCATTTTGGCGACATCGATTTCGGCTGGCTGGCCCTTCTTCCCGCTGCCATGTCGGGCATGCTGGGGCGCAAAATGGCTCGGGAAGACAACCACTGGATCGGCGTAAGCGCCGCTGTATTCACTTTGATCGCCATCTTCGGCACCCGATACGCCATCGCTTCCAAGGAGATGGACAAGAGAATGGGCGGCATCGACACCGAGGCCATTTTCGAGACTTACGACGAAAAACTGGCCGAGGCAAAGGAAGCTGTGGCCGCGAAGACAGATGATGATATCAAAAACTTCCTGCAAAACCAGCACCGCAGACAATTCGAGAAATTCGCAGAAAAAGGCGAGAAATTCCAACCGGTGGGCATTGAGAAAGAAGATGTTGATGACTTTAAAGAGTTCGATCTGCCGGAATATAAGGACTTTGCGAACGGAAAGCCTTCACGCGAAGAGTACGAGCAAGATATCAAAAGCGCCAAGCAGGCCGGCACATGGGCCACACGCATAGTCACCATCTTTTCCGTCATCATCTCAACAGGTATTCTTGGCATATTTTCTCTGATATTTGCGCTCGCGGTGGCTTATCGAACAGGCAGTGGTTGATCCGCAGCATTCTCTGGCCGATGCAACACCAGTTGCACCCGCGCCCAAGGCATGCTTCACTTCCTGCCTGTCGTAATGAGTGCCGTCACTGAAAATGCGCCCAAGCTGACCCGGCCACGCCTTCCCGCGTGGTTGCGGCTCGACCTGCCTACCAACAGTGGTTTCTCCAAAACCCGCAACCTGCTGGATGGCCTCAAGCTTCACACCGTCTGCGAGAGCGCCAAGTGCCCGAACCATTGGGAATGCTGGAGTAAAGGCACCGCCACTTTCATGATTGCCGGTGACCGTTGCACGCGCGCCTGCGGTTTCTGCGCCGTCAGCACTGCCAAACCTTTGGCCCTCGAAGCCGATGAACCCGCCCGCGTGGCTGAAGCCACACGGCGCATGGGCCTCAAGCACGTCGTCATCACTGCAGTAGCTCGTGACGACCTGGCCGATGGTGGTGCGGAACACTTCCGCCAGACCATCGAAGCCGTTCGTGCCGCGAATCCCGGCATCATCATCGAAGTCCTCGTGCCCGATTTCTTGGATAAAGATGACGCCATCGACAACGTCCTGCGAGCCGAGCCGCATATCTACAATCACAATCTCGAAACCGTCCGTCGCCTGACGCCGTCCGTCCGCTTCCGCGCTCAATATGATCGCTCTCTCAGCGTCTTGAAGAAGGTGAAGGAAAAACGTGGCGGAGCCATCTACACCAAGTCCGGCATCATGCTCGGTCTTGGGGAGACGGAAGAGGAATTGCTCCAGGCGATGCGCGACTTGCGTGCTTCAGATTGCGACATCCTCACGCTCGGCCAATATCTGCAACCCACTCTGAAGCATCTGCCCGTTATTGAATACGTGCATCCGGACAAGTTCGCAGAATACAAGGTGATTGCCGAAGGCATGGGCTTCACCCATGTCGCGAGTGGTCCTATGGTTCGCAGTTCCTATCACGCGGACGAATTTACTATCGCCCCGAAGCTCTAATGGAGTGCGGGTTGTCCCCAACCCGCAGCAACATCCATGAACAATTCGGCACAGGTATTCTCAACCGTTGAACCATTCGGTTGAAAAACCCCTAATTCGCTGTCTTCCCCTCCGGCACGGACTGATTCGTCTGCGGCGCGGGCAGCGGTGCCGGTATCAGCACGGGAGCATTGGATGGCACCACCACATTTGTACCCGTAGGTATCGGCGTGGGTTGGTTATTTCCCGCTTCGCCCTGAGGTGGCATCCGATAGGCATCGGGATTTTTCAGATACTTGAGCCAATAGAAAATACCGACTGTCACGACACCGGCGAACAGCAACGCCACTACCAGCGTTAAAACCTTCACCTTCTTCGCCTGCTCATTAAACGCGGCTGATTCCGCCTTCTGTGCTTCCCGGAAAATCGCCAACTCGTGCTCCAGCGAGATCGCATGTTCCACTTCTTCTTTCAGTTGCAAGACCAGCCAGCCTTCCAGGCTTTGACCGAATTGTGATGCACGCTTCCCCTGCTCTGCTTCTGTTGGCGCGCGAAAGTCCGCCTTCGTCCAATGCGTATGCACCGCAGGAGTCCATAACCGTACCAATCCATGATTCGTCGCCACCTTCTTCAAGCGATCCCACAATACTGCCCGCACAGCTTCCGTATGCTCCGGCATAGCGATAGCTTCACTGTGGATATGACCCTGATTCCCCTGTATCTGCAATGCGAGTGCGCCAATGATTTTGCCATCGCTCGATTCCACGATCTGAAACTCGGTGAATCTCCGTTCCAATTCACCCACGGCAAAGCGTTCCTCGCTCCAGATGGCGCGAAGCGTGGCCAGATCATTGATCGTAGCCCGGCGGACTGTATGAACCGGCAAACTCATTTCTGCTAAATATAGGGGCGGGAGCAGTTTTCCGGCCAATAAAAAGTGGATTTTACCGTCGGCCTCAGAATACTAGTCCCGCAATGACACAGGACGAGGCACGGAAACGTCATACCATACTGGCCGAGCAATTACGCCAACACGATCACGCTTACTACGTGCTGGCGAAACCGAGCATATCTGACCGCGAATACGACACGCTTTACCGCGAACTCCTCGACCTTGAAAAAGCTCATCCCGATCTTTCCACCGCCGACTCCCCCAGCCAACGCGTTGGCGGGCACGTCGCCAGCAGCTTCGCCCAGGTGAAGCACGCCCTCTCCATGTTGAGCCTGGATAACACCTACTCACAGGAGGAAGTCCGTGATTTCGTAAATCGTCTGCAAAAACTCCTGCCAAACGAAAAGCTGGAATGGGTCGTGGAACCGAAAGTGGACGGCATCGCCATAAGCCTGCGTTTCGAGAACGGCGTCTTCACAACCGGCGCGACTCGCGGTGACGGCACCACCGGTGATGACATCACCAGCAATCTCAAAACCATCCGCAGTATCCCTCTCAAGCTGAACGCGAAAAGCACCCCGCCTCCCGTCTTTGAAGCGCGTGGTGAAGTTTACATGACTCGCGATGGCTTTGCGAAATTGAACGCTGAAAAAGCGGCAGCTGGCGAAGAGCTTTACGCCAATCCGCGCAACACCACGGCGGGCAGCCTCAAACAACTCGATTCCAAACTCGTCGCCAAACGCCCGCTCGACATCGTTCTCTACGGCACCGGAGCGATCACAGCTGCGGAAGGTTCACCGATGCCCATGACCCATGTGGACATGCTGAAGCTGCTGCAAAGCTACGGCTTCAAGATCGCCGAACGCTATTGGGTCTGCGGCTCCACGGAAGAACTGCTCGCCGCCATCACGGAACTCGATCAGGTCCGGCGCAATTTCAATTACGACACTGATGGCGCCGTCATCAAACTGAACAGCTACGCGCAACGCGAACGTGCCGGTTACACGTCCAAAGCCCCACGCTGGGCCATGGCCTACAAGTATCAGGCCGAGCAAGCCGCCACCAAACTCAAGTCCATCACCATCCAGGTTGGCCGCACCGGCGCACTCACTCCTGTCGCCGAGTTGGAACCCGTCTTTCTCGCTGGCAGCACCATCAGCCGTGCCACGCTGCACAATGAAGAAGAGCTTCGCCGCAAAGACATCCGCGTGGGTGATACCGTCATCATCGAAAAGGCGGGTGAAGTCATCCCCGCCGTCGTCGGTGTTGTGCAAGAACAACGCACGGGCAAGGAACAGGTCTTTGAATTTCCAAAAGTATGCCCGGAATGCGGCTCCAAAGTCTCTCGTGATTCCATTGGCGGCGAAGAGATGGTCGTGTGGCGTTGCGTGAATCTCGATTGCCCCGCCCAAGTGCGTGGCCGTCTCGAACACTGGTGCGCTCGCGGAGCCATGGATATAGAAGGCGGCGGCGAGGTCCTCGTGAACCAGCTTGTTAAGAACAATCTCGCCCGTGACGTGGCCGACCTCTACCAGCTTACCGTGGAGCAAGTCGCCAACCTCGAACGCATGGGCGAGAAATCCGCGCGCAATTTCATCGATGGCGTCACAGCGAGTAAATCCCGCGATCTCTGGAGACTCCTCTTCGGCCTCGGCATCCTGCATGTCGGTGTCGGCGGCGCAAAGTCCCTTGGCCGTAGCTTCGCCAGCTTGGATGACATCCTAAACGCCACTGAAGAACAACTGGTGGAAGCCGATGACGTGGGCGAAGTCATCGTGAAAAGTATCGTACAATGGCGCAATGATGAACGCACCCGCGCGCTCATCGAACGCCTGCGCACTGCCGGTCTGAATTTCAAATCCGAACTCTACCAGGCCGCTCCTCCCAGCGGCCCTTTCACCGGCAAGACCTTCGTGCTCACCGGTACCTTGCCCACCATGTCCCGCGAAGTCGCCGCCGCGAAGATCGAAGCCCTCGGCGGCAAAGTCAGCGGCAGCGTGAGCAAGAAGACCGATTACGTCCTCGCCGGTGAAGAAGCTGGCTCCAAACTCGAGAAAGCCCAAAAACTCGGCGTCAAGATCATCGACGAAGCCGAATTTCTGAAGATGACCGCATAAAAGTCCACCCACCTTGATGAATTACCCATGCGGCCTAAAGCCACTCTTCCTTCTCCCCTCGGAGGGGAGAAGGATTGAGGATGAGGGGTGCCCCTATTCGTCCTCGTCGTCCTTGATTCTCTTCTTCTAAAAAACAAAAAGCCGGTCGAACCTTTCAGTCCGACCGGCTCTGCAAAACCTGCTTTCCTTACTTCTTCACATCGTAGCACAGGATGATCTCCTGATCGCGGAGATACAGCTTGCCGTTCACGATGACCGGATGCACCCAGATCTTACCTTGCGGACTACGCTGAGTCGTTTGCGGGTCCAGCTTGAACCGCCCCTTCTCACTCCAGCCCTTTGGTGAAGCCTCGATCAACACCACGTTGCCATTGGCTTCATCCAGCAGATACAGCATGCCATCCGCATAACCGACAGCGCCTTTGCCCACTGACTTGTTAGCCCAGACCTGTTCTCCCGTTTTGAAATCCTGACAAATCCAACCCGGTCCATCCGAATGACCGTAAAGATGGTCACCTACCAAGATCACGCCGCCATGATGATTCTTCATCACCATATTGGCATAAACATCCGTCACCTGATTGTCCTTGCTGATCTGCACCATTTTGCAGCCAACGTTGTAACCAGCCGTGACGAACACATAGCCGTCTTTGTAGATAGGCGTGGGGATTACCGCTGTCTTGCCCGGGAAGTCAGACCGCCACAGCACCTTGCCATTGGCCGGGTCGATGCCCACGATGCTTTTCATGGTCAATTGCACATACTGCTTCTTGCCATAATGATTGATGGGGATGATGGATGAATACTGGGCTTCATCCGTAAAATCCGCACTCTGCCAGAGTAGCGTGCCATCTGTCTTCTTGAAGGCAGCAATCGCACCTTGCGGTCCGCCCGGCGTGCAAACGACCTTGTCGCCATCCACCAGCACGGATTCCGTGTAGCCCCAATTCTGAAGCTTGCCGCCCAAAGCCGTCATGCTCTTTTTCCAAAGCACCTTGCCATCCGCCAGATTCGCGCAGATCAAGTCACCGCGACCACCCATCGTATAAACCTTGTCACCATCCACCGTAGGCGTCGAACGCGGGCCATCACCCCAGCGGTTCGTGTAGCGCGTTCCCACGGGAGCTGACCACAGCTCCTTGCCCGTATTGGCATCCAAAGCGATCAAAAACTCCGTCTCACCCCGCGCACCCATGGTGAAAAGCTTGCCTTTGGCGACCGAAAAACCGGCATAACCCAAACCGCCGTCCTGATACATCCAGACCTTCTTCGGCCCTTCCGCCGGCCATTGCTTCAGCAAACCGGACTCTTTGGAAAGATCATCCCGGCTCGGACCGCGCCATTGTGGCCAGTCATTTTGAGCCCAAGTGGTTGATGGCAAGGCTCCCGCAAGGAGGGATACCCCAAGGCATAAGGCGGCGACACATTTCATGCGTTAAAGCTGCAAGGGTTGATTTTGACGGAGGGAAAGTAGACCTGTTCACCACTTCTTGCCAGCAAATTGCGCGTGCTGCTTTACAGCGGCGGACCTCGTGACTAAGTTCCTTTCATGGCTGCAGAATTTGACGGCTCAGATTTCGTAGATACCGACTTTCAATCGTCGCAAAAGGCCGCCTCCACGGGCGGTGGCGCCGGGCGTCCGGCGTCACGCGAAGAGCTCGATGCCCAAATGGCCGACAAGCAGAACGAACTGTCCGCCTTGAAGCGTAAACAGGAGGAACTGGAACGCCAACGCGCCCAGATCGAGGACACTCGCCGCCGCAAGATCGAATACCAGACCGGTCGCGAAGAGATGATCCACCAGCTCACGCGAGGTGTGGCCTTGCTGGAAGAGGCGGAATTCGCCACGCGCCGTGAAGCCGAACAGATGGCCAAGAGTCTGGCTGAATTGCGTGATGCCCAAGTCAAGGTCTCCGCCTTGAACGAAGAACAGTGGACCACCGAGAGTGAGAACATCGAACTCACCCGCGCCCTCACCACCATTGAGAACGCCCGGATGGAATGGAACAGTGCCCGCCTGAAATGGACCGTACTCGACAAGGCCCTGCAATCTACGGAAGACAGCTCACCCAACGGTGGTCCGGGCAAGGTGCCGAACAGTCTTTTCCCAACTCAGAACTTCGGCCAGCTCTGCCGTTTGGGCTTCGCCCTTACCTGGCCCATAGCGCTGGTCGTCTTGTTGGGTGTTTTGGTTTTGATCTTCCGCAAGTGAACTGACCATGCCGTGGTTGAAGAAAAAACCGGATCCGTTGACCGATCGCGCGAAGGAGCTTTCGCGCGAGATCGCCCAGCTTGAAGCGGAGATCCAGAAGTTGAGCAACCGCAAGGAAACGCCTCGCCCGGCCGTTCGCTCGACCGCCTTGCCATCTGAGAGCGGTCCGGTCCCTGTCCGCCCTCAGCCGCGTCCCGTGCATGATCCGGTCTTTGAAGAAGTGAATGCCCGCAAGATCGCCGCTTCTACTGAACCAGAGAATACCGATGCTCACTACAACGACCTGGGTGTGCGAAAGTATGACCTGCTTGCCCTATGGCGGCGCATCCGAAACCATTTCTACGGGCCACCGGCGCATAGTCCCAAACTGATCAATTATCTGGCTGCGGGCAGCATTCATGGCTTGCGTCCGTTGCGCTATGAATCTCGGGTAGCCCGTAACCGTTTTATCTTTTACTCTGTCTGTCTGGTCATTGTCCTTTGGATAGTGGTGGCCAGATTCCTAGGCCGCTGATTGGCAATGTCGATTACGATTCTTGCAGTGATACTTGTTCTGGTCGTGCTGGCTTACCTCATCATAGGTGGTCGTGATTGAATGACGTTCCCACATCACATCATCACTCCTCTGGGCAATTTTTGCGCACTCTATTCCGCTCACGGCCTCGCTTCGCTCGATTTCCCCAACCAATCCTACACGCTGCCGGAACTCTTCGGTGAACCAACGGAATCCGATTTGAAGAAATGGCAGGCGCAAACGGAAACTGCCCTGAACGAAATGCTCTCCGGCAAAGCGCCGAAACAATTACCACCGCTGGATATCTCCACCGGCACTGAATTTCAACGTACCCTCTGGCAGCAACTGCTTGCCATCCCGCTTGGTCGCACGCGCACTTACGGTGAACTTGCTGCCATTCTTGGCAAACCCTCCGCTTCCCGCGCCATCGGCATGGCCTGCGGAACGAATCCAATTCCAGTGATCATCCCCTGCCATCGCGTCGTTGCCGCGAATGGCCGCATGGGCGGCTTCGGCGGCGGCCCGGAATGGAAACGCCGTCTGTTACAGATTGAAAGCATCCTCCTCGCCTAGACTGGTAGGGCGCAGTGTCCTCACTGCGCCGATGACGAAGCCAATAGCAACCCAATTGTCTATTGTTTACTGATGCCAATGACAACGCGGAAAGAGCAATCAAGGGTTATTGACGCCACAATGCTTTCAGACGGGTGGCATGTTTGGGCTTCGCCGACAGCCCGGTGAGAACACCGGCCCTACCCACCTCGCTCATGCCTTCTTCTTATGCGGACTCGGTTTCACTTTCACCTGCGGATACTTCGAAGCCGTCCTGACCGGTTTGCGCGACTGGTTGATTTTGCCCTTGGATAAATCGATGAACTCCATCTGGCTACGATGTGGCGCCTCTCTCTTGGCCAAGGGCGGAACCACATACACCCCGTTCGATTGAAGTTGCCTCGCCTTCACATTGTCTGCGAGCGGTAAGGCCAGCATCTCATCCATGATCCGTCCGCGCAGGCGTCCGTCCTCGATCGGAAACACCACTTCGATACGGCTGAAGAAATTACGCGGCATCCAGTCAGCACTGCCCACGAACACTTCCGGCTGGCACGCATTCTCGAAATAGAAAATGCGGCTGTGTTCCAAGAAACGGTCAACGATGCTTCGCACGCGAATATTTTCGCTCACACCTTTCATCTGCGGACGCAAACAGCAGATGCCGCGCACGATAAGATCGATCTGGACGCCCGCTTGCGAAGCATCATACATCGTTTCGATCACTTCCGGGTCCACCAGTGAATTCATCTTCGCGATGATCCGTGCAGGCAATCCTTTGCGTGCATTTTCCGCTTCACGCTGGATGAGGCGCATGATGGTGTCATGCAACTCAAACGGTGCCGTGAGGAATTTCCGCATACCCGGGAACTGGCACACGCCCGTCAGCAAGTTGAACAGGTTCGTGGCATCCTCACCAAAATCCGGCTGGCATGTCAGCAAGCCGATGTCCGTGTAGAAACGTGATGTGCTCGCATTGTAGTTGCCCGTGGAGAGATGCACATAACGGCGGATGCCATCATCATCATTCCGTACCACGAGGCACGTCTTGCAATGGATCTTGTAACCCACGAGACCATACACCACATGCACACCCGCCTCTTCCAGTCGGCGTGACCACTCGATGTTGTTCGCCTCGTCAAAGCGCGCTTTGAGTTCCACCACCGCCGTCACCTGCTTGCCATTGCGCACCGCATCCATGAGCGGTCCGACAACGCGACGATCACCACCCGTGCGATACAGCGTCATCTTGATGGCCAGCACCTTCGGGTCTTGCGCCGCTTGCTGCAGGAAATCGACTGTGGAATCAAAGCTCTCGTACGGATGATGCAAAAGGATGTCGCGCTCGCGGATGGCTTCGAAGATGTCTTCCTTGCCCTTCAACTGCGGCGAGATGGGCGCCACGAACGGCACATCACGGAACTCGGGTGAGTGATCCCCTTCATAGATTGCCATCAGTCGCGTCGGATTCAACGGACCGTCAATCACATATACATCATTCTCTTCGATATCGACCACATCCATCAGGAAACGGCGGATTTCCAGCGGACAATCCTTCTCCACTTCCAGACGCACCGCCGCGCCTTTACGACGATTATGCAACTCATTCTCCACCGCTTTCAGCAAGTTGGAGGAATCTTCCTCATCGATGTACAGCTCACTATTACGCGTCACGCGGAAGAGCCAATGACCCAGGACATTATTTCCTGGGAACAGATCGCGCAGGTAATGACAGATGAGCTTGCCGAGGAAAACAAAATCCTGGCGCGAATCTTTACGAGGCAGACGGACGAGACGCGGCAAGATGCGCGGCACTTGCACAATGGCCATGCGCGTGCGGCGGTCACCGTTTTTCGTCTCCTCCAGTTGCACCATGATGTTCAACGATTTGTTGAGCAACTGCGGGAAAGGATGCGCCGGATCTAATCCTAACGGCGTCAGCACCGGACGGACCTTGCTGTGATAGTAGTCTTCAATCCAGGCCGCATCCGTCTTATCGAGCTTCTTGATCTCGACGAACTGGATTTTGGCATCTTTGGCCAATGCAGGAAGCAACTGTTTGCGCCAGCATGTATACTGTTCATCCACCATCTTGCGCACACGCTTGGCGATTTCACGGAAGGTTTCAGAGGCAGTGCGGCCATCGATGCTGCGGGTGACCACGCTGGACTCGATCTGCTGTTTCACGCCCGCAACGCGTACCTCGAAGAACTCATCGAGATTGGAGCTCGTGATGCAGAAGAATTTGACGCGCTCCAGCAACGGGTTGGCCGGATTCAACGCCTCCTCAAGGACGCGTTGGTTGAATTCCAGCCAGCTCAGTTCCCGGTTGATAAAATGTGATGGTCCGTATTTCCCGCTCATAGCCAATAGGTTGTGGCAAAAATCAGTGTGCCAAGGATACCCTGCCCCGCCAATCTCGAAAGTTACAATCAGGTGACAGAGGGCGCATCTTGACACTGCCCCCATAATGAGTTGGTAACGGTTCCGATCCTGGGTGCAAAGGGGCAACCACGAACCAAAGGAACACGGATGAAGCCAGAACCCAAGCGGCCTTTGACCTTACGGGAGATCGAGCAGGAAG